>NZ_JBTWNF010000032.1:0-33248 GCF_054796175.1 Actinomycetospora sp. C-140
AGGACTCGCACCGCGACTACGCCGTCCGGCGGATCAGGTCCTCGAGCAGCGCCAACCCGTCGTCGATGCCCGGGGCGATGTACATGGGGTCGACGAACACGTCGGTGAAGCCCGTGAGGTCGACGAAGCGGCGCGCGGCGTCGGCGATCGTGGCCGCGTCGGTGCCGGCGGCGGCGTTGAGACGCAGCGCCGTGCCGACGTCATGCGGGTCCCGGCCCGCCTCCTCGGCGGCGGCGTCGATGTTCGCGCGGAACCGCAGCAGCGCCCGGGCCTGGCCCTCGATGTCGTCGCTCGGCAGCCGCCCGACCGGCAGCCACCCGTCGGCGCGACGTCCGACGCGGCGCAGCGCGGCCTCCGACCACGCGGAGAGGTAGACCGCCGGGCGCGGCTCCGGTGTCTCGACGTGCACCGCGGGCAGCGGGAAGCGGGGCCCGGTCAGGGGCGCGGGCGCCGCGGACCAGAGCGTGTCCAGCCCGTCGAGGAGCTCGTCGAGCCGGGCGCCCCGGTGGTCGAAGCCCAGCCCGGCGCCCGCGTACTCCTCGGGCGACCAGCCGATGCCCAGCCCGGCGACCAGGCGTCCCGCGGCCAGCGCGCCGATCGTCCCGAGCGAGCGGGCCAGCACGGCCGGTGGGTAGAGCGGGCCGACGATCACGCTGGTGCCGAGCACGACCCGCGTCGTGCGGGTCGCGGCGACGGCGAGCAGGGCGAACGGGTCGAGGGTGCGGCGGAACTGCGTGGGGATGGTGTCGGTGCCGCCGTAGCCGACCGTCGGGTCGACGGCGGCGAGCAGCCGGTCGCCGACCCAGAGGCTCGCCGCCCCGATCTCCTCCGCGCGCGCCGCGAAGTCGCCGATCCGGCCGGCCTCGTCGACGGCGTCGCCGAACTGTGGCACCGAGAACCCGAGTCGCACGTGATCAGTGTCCGCCCGCCGCGCGGCGCCCCGTCAGGGGGTGCGCGCCCCGCTATGGTCCGGCCATGAAGGTGGGTGTGCCGCGGGAGGTCAAGGACCACGAGGACCGGGTCGCGCTGACGGCCATCGGGGTCACCGAGCTCGTGCGCCGCGGCCACGAGGTGCTCGTCGAGACCGGTGCCGGGCTGGGCTCGGCGATCACGGACGACGCGTTCCGCGACGCCGGGGCGAGGGTGCTCGACACCGCCGACGAGGTGTGGGCGTCCGCCGACCTGCTGCTCAAGGTCAAGGAGCCCGTCGAGGAGGAGTACCACCGGCTGCGGCGCGGTCAGGTGCTCTTCACCTACCTGCACCTCGCGGCGTCCCGGGCGTGCACGACGGCCCTGCTCGACGCGGGGACCACGGCCGTCGCCTACGAGACCGTCCAGACCCCCGACGGCGTCCTGCCGCTGCTCGCGCCGATGAGCGAGATCGCCGGGCGCATGGCGCCGCAGGTCGGCGCGCACCACCTGGAGAACGCGCAGGGCGGGCGCGGTGTGCTGCTCGGCGGGGTGCCGGGTGTCCGGCCGGGGCGGGTCGCGGTGATCGGCGCCGGGACGTCCGGCCTCGCGGCGGTGACGATCGCGGTGGGGCTGCGCGCGTCGGTGGAGGTGCTCGACGTCAGCGTCAAGGCGCTGCGGCGCGTCGACGAGATCTTCTCGGGCGCCGTCCGGACCGTGCTCTCCAGCACCCCCGAGGTCGAGCGCGCCTGCCGCGAGGCGGATCTCGTGATCGGCGCGGTGCTGGTGCCCGGCGCCAAGGCGCCCGTGCTCGTCCCGAACGAGCTGGTCGCCGAGATGCGCCGCGGGTCGGTGCTCGTCGACCTCGCCGTCGACCAGGGCGGCTGCTTCGCCGACACCCGGCCGACCACGCACGCCGAGCCGACCTACCGCGTGCACGACTCGATCTTCTACTGCGTCGCCAACGTGCCCGGCGCGGTGCCGACGACCTCCACGCGCGCGCTGACCGGCGTCACGCTGCCCTACGTGCTGCAGCTCGCCGACCGGGGCCTCGCCGGCGCGGCGGCGGCCGACCCGGCGCTGGCGAAGGGGATCGCGGTCGTCGACGGCGAGCTGGTCTCCGACGCCGTCGGCGCGGCCCACGACCTGCCGGTGCGGCGGCTGGCCGAGGTGCTGCCCGAGGCGGGATGAGCACCCCGGCCTCCGCGGTCCGCCTCTACCTCGACCACCTCGTCGTCGAGCGGGGCACGGCGGACAACACGCTGGCCTCCTACCGGCGCGACCTGCACCGCTACCTCGAGCACCTCGACGCCGCGGGCGTCAGCGACCTCGCCGACGTCGCCGAGCGCCACGTCACCGACTTCCTCGTGGCGCTGCGCACCGGCGGCGGGGACCGGGCGCCGCTGGCCACGGCGTCGGCGACCCGGGCGGTGGTGGCGGTGCGGGGGCTGCACCGGTTCGCGCTCGCCGAGGGGCTGGTCGCCGTCGACGTCGCCCGCGAGGTGCACCCGCCGTCGCCCCCGCGCCGGCTGCCGAAGGCGCTGGACGTCGCGACGGTCGACCGGCTGCTCTCGGTGCGCGGGAGCGAGGCCGACGACGTGGCGGGCGTCCGCGACCGCGCCCTGCTCGAGCTGCTCTACTCCACCGGCGCGCGCATCACCGAGGCCGTCGGGCTGGACGTCGACGACGTCGACACCGTCGCGCGCTCGGTGCGTCTGGCCGGCAAGGGCGGCAAGCAGCGCATCGTGCCGATCGGGCGTCCGGCGCTCGCCGCGCTCGAGGCCTACCGCGTGCGCGCCCGCCCCGCCCTGGCGGCGCGAGGGCGCGGCACGCCGGCCCTGTTCCTCAACGCCCGTGGCGCCCGCCTGTCCCGCCAGAGCGCCTGGGCGTCGCTGCGCGAGGCCGCCGACCGCGCGGGCGTCGACGCCGCGATCTCGCCGCACACCCTGCGCCACTCGTTCGCCACGCACCTGCTCGACGGCGGCGCCGACCTGCGCGTCGTGCAGGAGCTGCTCGGCCACGCCTCGGTGACCACGACGCAGATCTACACCCAGGTCACCGTCGACACCCTGCGCGAGGTCTTCGCGATGGCTCACCCGCGCGCCCGTATGTGAGTGAACTTCGGTGCTATAGCACCAAAGTTCGCTCACGTAGGTCAGCCCAGCGGCTCCAGGCGCAGGGGGAGGCCGTCGGCGGGGACGGGGAGCGAGGTGTTGTCCCAGCGCGGCGTGTAGCCCGGCGCGACGGTGATGCGGTGGTGGCGCAGCAGTTCGTGGAGGATCGCGGTGACCTCGAGCGAACCGAAGAGCATGCCCAGGCACTTGTGCACGCCGCCCCCGAAGGGGATCCACGCGTCGCGGTGGGCCTTGTCCTCGCGGCGTGCGTCGCTGAAGCGGTCGGGGTCGAAGGCGTCGGGGTCGGTCCAGATCGCCGGGTCGAAGTGGTTGACCGCGCCGGCGGCCATGACCAGCTGGCCCGCGGGCAGGTGGTGGCCGAGCAGCGCGGTGTCCTTGGTCGTCCGACGCATCACGACCGGCACCGGCGCCGCGAGCCGCAGCGACTCCTTGAGGACGAGGTCGAGGGTCTCCAGCGACTGCAGGGCCGCGAGATCCGGTACGTCAGGCCCGAGCGCCAGCGACTCCGCCCGCGCCTTCTCCTGCCACTCCGGGTTCGCGGCGAGGTAGTAGGCCGCGGCTGCGCTGGTGATCGTCGACGTGTCGTGGGCGGCCATCATCAGGAAGATCATGTGGTTGACGACGTCGTCGTCGGTGAACGCCTCGCCCTCCGGGGTGCGCGCGCGGCACAGTGCCGAGAACAGGTCGTCGCCCTCGCCCGCCTGCTTCGCCGGCAGCGCCGCCAGGAAGTAGCGCTCGAGCAGGGCCCGCCCGCGCAGGCCCGCGCGGTACCGGGTGCCGGGCAGGTCGCGGCGCACGATCGAGCTGGCGGCCTGCACGCACGCCATGAACGACTCGTTGACCTGCTCCGCCTCCGGGCCCGACCGGTCGTCCATGAAGACGTGGGTGGCGACGTCGAGGGTCAGGCGCTTGAGCATCGGGTAGACGCGCAGTTGGCGGCCCTGCGGCCAGGTGGGGATCTCCTCGCGCAGCACGGGCACCGTGCGATCGACGTACCCGCGGATGCGCGGCGCGGTGAACGCCTCCTGCATGACGCGGCGGTGCACGCGGTGGTCGTCGCCGTCGAGCAGCATCAGCCCGCGGTGGAAGAAGTCGTCGACGAGGAACCGCCAGCCGTCCTGGGAGTAGGCCTTGTCCGGATTGGTGAGCACCTGGTGGGTGGCGTCGGGGCCCGCGGCGATGACGACGTGCTCGCCGACGAACCCGCACCAGGACACCGGCCCGAGCGCCGCGTGCCGGGCGCGGGTGAAGGCGCTGCCGTAGCGGATGTAGGACAGCGTGTGCCCGATCACCGGCGGCCCGGCGTCGCCGGGAACCGCCGCCAGGCCCGAGCCGGCGGGCGGTTCCGTGAGCGGCACGACCCGCTGCGGGCGCGTCTTCTCGAGCAGCCGCCGGTCGACACCCGCCGGCATCGGCGCGAGCACGACGGACGACAGGCGCTCACCCGTCGCGGTGCGGACCACGGACACGGCCACCTCCACGGTGTCGGATGCCCCGGACGTTAGACACGGAGCGCTGTTGTGTCCACAAGAAAGACACGGCAGCCGTTCGTGTCTATGGTGTGCGTGTGGCCCCGACCTTCGCCGACCGCACCCGCGGCCTCGTCCGCGACGAGGCGCTCGAGCGCGCGGCGGAGCTGCTCGAGGCGGGCGGGTGGCGGGGGTTGCGGCTCCAGGACGTCGCGGACGGCATCGGCGTGAGCCGCCAGACGCTCTACAACGAGTTCGCGAGCAAGCAGGGGCTCGCCGCGGCGCTCGTGCTGCGGCGCACCGAGGAGTTCCTCACCGGGCTCGAGGCCGCGCTCGAGGGCGAGGATGATCTGTACCGGGCGTGGGTGGAGGCGGTGCGCACGACCCTCGACACCGTCGCCCGCGACCCGCTGCTGCGCGTGATGCTCACCGGTCAGGGCGTGGCGGACCTGCTGCCGCTGCTGACGAGCGAGGCGGAGCCGCTGATCGCGGCGGCGCGCGACCGGGCGGCGGCGTTCCTGTGTCGTCGCCGACCCGAGCTGGACGCACCGACCGCGACGAACGCCGCCGAGATCGCCGCGCGGCTGACCATCAGCCACGTCGTCCTGCCGCTGCACCCGCCCGACGCCGTCGCCGACCAGATCGCGACGGCGGTGGTGCGCTTCCTCGGTGGCAGTACGTGAGCGAACTTCCGGGCTATAGCCCGGAAGTTCGCTCACATGGCTAGGGCGCGCGGCCCACCAGCACCACGCCCAGGGCGCCGAGGGCGGCGACGACGGCGAAGGCGTAGAAGCCCCAGGGGTAGGCGAGGCCGGCCTGGAGCAGGGCGCCGCCGACGATCGGGCCGGCGATGGCACCGAGGCGCCCGACGCCGCTGGCGGTGCCGAGCGCGGTGCCCCGGGCCTCCGCGGGATAGAGCTGCGAGACGTAGGCGTAGACCAGGACCTGGGCCGAGAAGACGAACAGGCCCGCGAGCAGCACGCTCACGTAGATCCCGATGCCGGGCAGGCGGATCGAGAGCAGGGCGAGGAACAGGGTCGCCGCGGCGAACCAGGCGATCGTCGCCGGGCGCACCCCGATCCGGTTGGCGACGGTGCCCGCGAGCAGCAGCCCGAGCACGGCGCCGACGTTGAGCACGAGCAGCAGCGCGAGCGCCGCGCCGAGCGCGTAGCCGGCCGAGCGCATGATCTCCGGCAGCCAGGTGTTCAGGCCGTAGACCAGCAGCAGGCCCATGAACGACGCGATCCAGAAGGCGATGGTCGGGCGCGCGAGGCCGTCGCGGAACAGCGTGGCGACCGGGTTGGACCGCTCACTGCGTCCACCGCGCCAGCTCGAGTCCCCGGCGGCGCGGCGCTCGAGGTAGGCCGCCGACTCCGGCAGCCGCAGCACCAGCAGCGGCACGAGGACCAGGGCGGGGATCGTGCCCGCCACGAACATCGCGGGCCAGCCGAGCGGTGCGATGAGCAGGATGCCGAGCAGGGCGGTCAGGACGGCGCCGACGTGGTAGCCGGTCATCATGATCGTCGTGGCGCTGCTCCCGCGTCCGGTCGGCGCGTACTCGGCGACGAGCGCCAGGGCGACCGGCAGCACGCCGCCGAGCCCCAGCCCGGCGAGGAAGCGCAGCACCCCGAGCACCTCGGGGTTCGGGGCGAAGGCGCACGCCAGCGTCAGCACCGAGAAGCCGGCGACCGTCGCGATCATCGTGCGACGGCGCCCGACGACGTCCGCGATCGGTCCGACGGCCAGCGCGCCCACCATCACCCCGAGCAGGCCGACCGTGACGACCACCGAGGCGCCGGCCGGGTCGAGGTCCCACGCCGGGTCGCGCAGCAGCACGGGCATGACGACGCCGATCACCACGAGGTCGAAGCCCTCGAGCGCCACGGCGCACCAGCACAGCGGGCGCACCCAGCCCGCTCCGGCGGCTCGGCGGGGGGATCGGGTGGCGGTCGTCGGTTCGCTGGTCATCGCACACGTCCTCGTGGGGTCCGGGGCAGTGGCGGGCAGTATGTGAACGGCCACACAGAGGCGTCACCGCCGCTTCCGCTCATCGGGAAGATCGTGACGGAACGGGCGGATCGGGTCGCCGTCCGTGACCGCCGCCACTCGAACGCGCCACCGTCGCACGGACCGGGCCCCCGACGTCGTCTCCCTGCCCGGCGAGTCGTGCGCGGGCACGCCCCACCGGCCTCCTACGCTGAACGCACGAGCACGCGTCGGCCGGGTACGCGAGGGAGGGACGCGATGTCGAACCCCCAGCCGGTCCTCTGGCCTGAGGAGTCCGGGCGGGCCGAGCCGGTCCGGAACGCCGAGGCCGTGAGGGCCGAGGGCGTGGACGAGGTGCCCCCGGGACGTCCGCGACGGGAGGTCCCGGTGCCGGGCCCGCTCGACGGGCACGGGCCGGCGACGGTCCTCGCCATGTGCAACCAGAAGGGCGGCGTCGGCAAGACCACCTCGACGATCAACCTCGGCGCGGCGCTCGCCGAGTACGGACGGCGGGTGCTGCTCGTCGACTTCGACCCGCAGGGCGCCCTGTCGGTCGGGCTGGGCGTGCAGCCGCACCAGCTCGAGACCACGATCTACAACCTCCTGATGGAGAAGGGCACGCGGATCGAGGACGTCATCCGCACGACCACCGTCGAGGGCATGGACCTGCTGCCGTCGAACATCGACCTCTCGGCCGCCGAGGTCCAGCTGGTCACCGAGGTCGGCCGCGAGCAGTCGCTGGGCCGCACGATCGCGCCGGTGCTCGACCGCTACGACTACGTCCTCGTCGACTGCCAGCCCTCGCTCGGGCTGCTGACGGTCAACGCCCTGGCCTGCGCCGACGGCGTGCTGATCCCGCTGGAGTGCGAGTTCTTCAGCCTGCGCGGGGTCGCGCTGCTCATGGACACGATCGAGAAGGTGCAGGACCGCCTCAACCCCAAGCTGGAGATCACCGGCATCCTGGCCACGATGTACGACCCGCGCACGCTGCACACCCGCGAGGTGATGACCCGCGTCGTCGAGGCGTTCGGCGAGCTCGTCTTCGACGCCGTCATCAACCGCACCGTGCGCTTCCCGGAGACGACGGTGGCCGGCGAGCCGATCACCCGCTGGGCCGGGCGCTCCGCGGGCGCCGAGGCCTACCGAGCCCTGGCCCGTGAGGTCATCGCCCGGTGACGCTCGCCCCCGAGAAGACCGAGGCCCCCGAACGCAGCCGCTTCCAGGTCAGCCTGGACAACTTCACCGGCCCGTTCGACCTGCTCCTGCAGCTCATCGGTCGCCACGAGCTGGACGTCACCGAGGTGGCGCTGTCCCGCGTCACCGACGACTTCATCGCCTACACCGCGGCGCTCGGCGACGACGCCGACCTCGAGGAGACGACCGGCTTCCTCGTCGTCGCGGCGACCCTGCTCGACCTCAAGGCCGCCCGGCTGCTGCCCCAGGCCGACGTGGAGGACGAGGACGACCTCGCGCTGCTCGAGGCGCGGGACGTGCTCTTCGCCCGCCTGCTGCAGTACCGGGCGTACCAGCAGGTCGCCGCGCTGTTCCGCGAGCTCGAGGGCGCGGCGCGGCTGCGCTACCCGCGGGCGGTCACGCTCGAGCCCCGGTTCGCCGAGCTCCTGCCGCCCGTGCAGCTCGGGGTCGACGCGCAGGGGTTCGCCGAGCTCGCGGCGGCCGTGTTCCGCCCGCAGCCGCCGCCGACGGTGAGCATCGATCACCTGCACGCCTCGACGGTCTCGGTCCCCGAGCAGGTCGTGATCCTCACCGGCCGCCTGAAGGACCAGGGCGCGGCGACGTTCGCGTCGCTGGTCGCCGACTGCGAGCACGGCATCGAGGTCGTGGGACGCTTCCTCGCCGTGCTCGAGATGTACCGCGCCCGCGACGTCGCCCTCGACCAGCCCGAGGCCTTCGCCGAGCTGCGCGTGCGGTGGGCGCCCGGGGGTGACGCGGGCAGCGCGAGCGCGGACCCGGAGAACGAGCCGTGAGCGAGGGCACCGACCCCCTCGAGGAGCTCGAGGAGGAGCTGGTCTCCGACGCCGAGCTCGTCGCGGCGCTGGAGGCCGTGCTGCTCGTGGTCGACGCGCCCGCGCCGACCGACCAGCTCGCCGACGTCCTGCGCCAGCCGATCCCGCGCGTGCAGGAGGCCCTGCAGGGTCTGGCCGCGGAGTACACCGAGCGCGGCCGCGGGATGGAGCTGCGCACCACGGCCGAGGGCTGGCGGCTCTACAGCCGCGACCGCTTCGCCCCGTACGTCGAGCGTTTCGTCCTCGACGGGCAGCGCACGCGTCTGACCCGCGCGGCGCTGGAGACCCTCGCCGTCGTCGCCTACCGCCAGCCGGTGACGCGCTCGCGGGTCGCGGCGGTGCGCGGCGTCAACGTCGACGGGGTCATGCGCACGCTCGCCGCCCGTGGGCTGATCACCGAGGCGGGCACGGACGGCGCCGGCGGCGGGACGCTCTACCGCACCACCGAGATGTTCCTCGAGCGTCTGGGGCTCGACAGCATCGACGAGCTGCCGCCGATCGCCCCGCTGCTGCCCGACGTGGACGACATCGACGAGTAGGGCTTGCCGGTCGCGCCAAGGAGATGCGCACACCAGCGCTCCTCCGTCGCGCTGTTCCGCGATCTCCGGCGCGCTCCGGTGGTGACGTCATCGACGTGGAGGGAAGTCCTGCGCTGTGGACGAGATTCGGAAGACCACGAGCGGGACGATCCGGGGCACGGTGACCGACGGGATCGCCTCCTTCCTCGGCGTCCCCTACGCGGCCGCCCCGGTGGGGGAGCGCCGGTTCGCGCGCCCCGAGCCGGCCGGCTGGGACGGCGAGCGCGACGCGACGGCGCACGGCGCGACGGCGCCGCAGCTGCTCCCGCGCCCGGGCATGCCCGACATCACCCCGATCACCGGCCCGGGCTGGGTGCCGGGCGCCGAGTACCTGACCGCCGACGTCCGCGCGCCCGCCACCGGCGACGGGCTGCCGGTGATGGTGTTCGTCCACGGCGGCGCGTTCGTCGGCGGGTCGGCGCAGGCCCCGGTCTACGACGGGTCCCGGCTCGCGCGCGAAGGCGCCGTCGTCGTGACGGTCACCTACCGCCTGGGCGTGCCCGGGTTCGCCGCGATCCCCGGCGTCGTCGCGAACCGCGGCCTGCACGACCAGATCGCCGCGCTGCGGTGGGTGCAGGACAACGCCGCGGCGTTCGGCGGGGACCCGCACCGGATCACGGTGTTCGGGGAGTCCGCGGGCGCGCTGTCGGTCGCCGACCTCCTCGTCGCGGCGCCCACGGGCCTGATCCGCCGCGCCGTGGTGCAGAGCGGCGGCGGCTCCCACGTCCTCGTGCCGCAGCAGGCGGCCGTCACCACCGTCGCGCTCGCCGAGGACCTCGGCGTCACCCCGGCCGAGCTCGTCGACGTCCCGGACGAGGGCCTCGTCGCGGCCGTCGGGCGCCTCGGGATGTCCCCGCCCGATCTCACCGTCCAGGGTGTGCGCGACCCGCTCATGGGCCTGTCCGCGCTGGCCCCCGTCGTCGACGACGAGCTCCTCGAGGGCCAGCCGGTCGACGCGCTCGCCCGCGGGGCCGCCGCCGAGGTGGACCTGCTCGTCGGGCACAACACCGAGGAGATGGCGCTCTACTCGGTCTTCGGCGACGCGGTCGGGCTGCCCGCGCCCGGCGAGGACGCGCTGCGGGCCACCGTGGCCCGGCTGCACCCCGACCCCGACGCGGTGGTCGCCGCCTACCGCGCCCGCGGGGGCTCCGTCCGCGAGGTCTTCGACGCCGTGCGCACCGACTGGATGTTCGCCGTCCCGACCCGCCGCCTCGCCGACGCGCACACCGGGCGGACCTGGCGCTACGAGTTCGCGTGGCGCTCGCCGGCCGCCGACGGGCTGCTCGGCGCCTGCCACGGTCTGGAGCTGCCGTTCGTGTTCGACGCGGTCGGGCGCGTCGACACCGGCCTGTTCGCCGTGCCCGACACCGAGGAGACGCGGGCCCTCGCCGCGCGGATGCGCGCGGCGTGGGTGGCCTTCGCCCACGACGGCGATCCCGGCTGGCCGGGCTACACCGCCGCGACCCCGACCACGCACCGGTTCGACGTCGCCGACGAGCTCCTCGACACGCCGGACGGCCCGGAGCGCGACCTCTGGGACGGGCTGCGCTAAGCGGGGACCTCGTCGCCGAACCGCACCTCGAGCTCGGTGAAGAAGGCCGCGATCAGGCGCTCGAGCCCGTCCGCGTCGAGGGCGATCGCGTCCCCGGGCGCCAGGCCGAGCACCGCCCGCTCGGGCCGGTACTTGATCACGGCGTTCGGCGTGAGCACGCCGTCGTGGTCGATGAGCGACTCGGCCAGCAGCTCGACCTCGGTGACCGGGTTGGTGTCCTTGCCCGACGTGACGCGCACGCGGTGCACGAAGCGCCGGTCGAGGGCGAGCAGCAGGGCGTTGGCGAGTGCCGGGTCGTCGGCCCGGCGCAGGGCCGCGATCTGGGCGTCGGCCGCCGCACGGGCGTTCGCGATCTCGTCGGGGGTGAAGGTCTTGCGACCGAGCATGTCCGGCTCCTCCGTCGTCGGGATGTCTGCGACGTAGTCGCACCGGACACGACGGTTGTGACGGCGATGAGGCCTACGCCGCCGCCCAGATCCGGGCGAGGCGGTCCGCCCAGTGGGTCGCGGCGTAGGGCTCCGCGTCCTCGCGCGCCCGCCGTCCGAGGGCCCGGCGGCGGTCGTCGTCGACGACGAGGGCCTCGAGCGCCGCGGCGAGCGCCGCCGGGTCTCCGACGGGCACGAGCACGCCGTTCTGCCCGTCGCGGACCACCTCGGGCAATGCGCCCACCGGCGTCACCACCGGTGCGACACCGAACGCCATCGCCTCCAGCACCGCCATCGGGAGCCCCTCGTGCGAGCTGGGCAGCACGAGCACCTCGGCGCGGCGCAGCAGGGCGTCGCGCTCGGCGCGGTCGAGCCACTCGCGGACCTCGACGACGTCGCCCACCTCCGCAGCGGCGACCGCGGCCCGGACCCCGTCGACCTCGCCGTCGCCCGCCGCCACGAGTCGCAGGCGGCGGCGCGCGGGCGGGGAGAGCAGCGCGCAGGCCGCCACCACGTCGTAGACGCCCTTCCGCGCCCCGAACCGGCCCAGGAACACCGCGAGGACGTCGCCACCGGGCGCGTGCTCGGCCGCCGGGCCCTCCGGCCACTCCACCGGGTTGGGCAGCGCGGTCACCTGGCGCATCGCGACACCCAGGCGCGCCGCGTAGCGCCCGCGCAGGCTCTCCGAGAGCACGACGAGCCGATGCGGGCGCACCAGGGCGCGCACGACCGCCCGCGCCGGCGTGGGGAGCCCGTCGAACCAGTCGAGGAACTCCGAGCCGTGGAGGTGCAGCACGACCGGTACGCGCCGGGCCCGCGCCAGCGCGCCGAGCAGTCCCTTGCGCAGCACGGACGCGCGCTGGGAGACGTGCATGTGGACGAGGTCCGGCGGGCGGAGGACGAGGTGGACCGCCGCCGCGAGGGTGCCGGCGGCCATCGTCCGCAGCCGGGTCGCGGCCGGCCCGTCGCGGTGGGTGGTGACGACGTCGAGGTCGGCCAGCGCCTCGGCGTGCCGCTCCAGGGCGTGCTGCACGCTCCCGATCCCGCCGCGGGCGTCCGCGCGCGGTCCGACCACCAGCACCCGGGGCCGCGGCGCCGACACGAGGGGGAGGGCCGGCGCGGGCTGGACGTGGGTCACCGTGTGTTGCTCCGTTCGTGCGATTCGTCCCCCCGATGGCCGCATCTGATCCCCGGCCCGTGTCGATCACGTGACGGCGGTGTGCGCTCCGCGTCTCCTGCGACGACCGGTGCGGTCAGGAGGCCGAGCGGTCACCACGCCGCCGGCACCCCGGCCGCTGGTAACCTGTGACCGTGAGTGACGGCGTCCGCCTGCAGAAGGTCCTGGCCGAGGCGGGAGTGGCGTCCCGGCGCCAGGCCGAGATCCTCATGAGGAACGGCCGCGTCGAGGTCGACGGCAAGGTCGTCAAGGAGATGGGCATCCGGGTCGACCCGGACACCGCCGTGATCCACGTCGACGGTTCGCGCGTCGTCACCGACACCGAGACCGTCCACCTCGCGCTGAACAAGCCCGAGGGCGTGCTCTCGACGATGTGGGACGACGAGGGCCGCCGCTGCGTCGGCGACATCGTGCTGGAGAAGGCCGAGGGTCAGCGGCTCTTCCACGTCGGTCGCCTCGACGCCGCCACCGAGGGACTCCTGCTGCTCACCAACGACGGCGAGCTCGCGAACCGCCTCATGCACCCGTCCTACGAGGTGCCCAAGACCTACCTCGCGGAGGTCCGCGCGCCGATCCCCAAGGATCTCGGGCGCCGGCTGCGCGACGGTGTCGAGCTCGACGACGGTCCGGCCGCGGTCGACAGCTTCCGGGTGATCGACCGCTCCGGGGCGCGGGTGATGGTGGAGGTCGTGCTCCACGAGGGCCGCAAGCACATCGTGCGGCGCCTGCTCGACGCCGTCGACAAGCCCGTCCAGCGCCTCGTGCGCACCGCGGTCGGCGACGTGACCCTCGGCGAGCAGCGTCCGGGCACGCTGCGCAAGCTGGGCCGCGACGAGGTCGGCTCGCTCTACCGGGCCGTCGGGCTGTAGACCGCCTCACCCGGAGCCGACAACGGCCCCGATCGCAGGGCACAATGGTCTCCCGAACGGGATGCGGTCCGGTGCGCACGGTGTTCGGGAGGCGGCTTCAGGATGGACGCGACGCTGCGCGGGGTGGTGGCCGTCGACGGGCCGTCCGGCACGGGCAAGTCGACGACGGCGCGCGGTCTGGCGATGCGCCTCGACGCGCGCTACCTCGACACCGGCGCCATGTACCGGGCCGCGACCCTGGCCGTGCTGCGCTCGGGGCTGTCGCTCGACCTCGCCGCCACCACCGCCGAGGGCCACGACGACGTGGTGGCCGTGGTCCTGGGTGCCCGCCTCGAGCTCTCGACCGACCCGGCCGAGCCACGCGTTCGTCTCGACGGCGAGGACGTCGGCGCCGAGATCCGGGGCACCGCGGTCACCGGCGCGGTCTCGGCGGTCTCCGCGCTCACGGCGGTGCGCGCCCACCTCGTCTCCGAGCAGCGCCGGATCGTCGCCGAGGCCCTCGCCGACGGCACGGGCATCGTGGTCGAGGGCCGTGACATCGGCACCGTCGTCGTCCCCGACGCCGGGCTGAAGATCTTCCTGACGGCATCGGCGCTCGTGCGCGCGGGTCGCCGCGACGCGGAGAACACGGCGGCGGGCCGGGTCGGCGCGCCCGACACCCAGGCCGACCTGGCGCGGCGCGACACGCTCGACTCCTCCCGCGCGGCGTCTCCGCTGCGCCCGGCCGAGGACGCGGTCGAGGTCGACACCTCGACGCTCGACATCGACGGCGTGCTCGACCGCCTGCAGGGCCTCGCCGAGGACCGCGATATGATCGTCGGCTTCGCCGACGCGGGAGTCGGCTCTCACAAGGGATAGAGATTGAACGAGGAAGGGCCCGCTGTGCTCGCCGACGGCGACGCAGGAACGGGCATCGACGGTGATGCTGTATCGGCCGGAGATGGGCGCCCGGCGCAGCCGGTGCTGGCGGTCGTCGGGCGCCCCAACGTGGGCAAGTCGACGCTGGTCAACCGCATCCTGGGTCGTCGCGAGGCGGTGGTGCAGGACGTCTCGGGCGTGACGCGCGACCGCGTCGCCTACGACGCGCTGTGGAACGGCCGGCGGTTCACCCTGCTGGACACCGGCGGCTGGGAGCCCGACGCGAAGGGCATGCAGGCGGCGATCTCGGCGCAGGCCGAGACGGCGATGGCGACCGCGGACGTCATCCTGCTCGTGGTCGACGGCCAGGTCGGCGCGACGGCGGTCGACCAGGCCGTGGCCCGCACCCTGCGCCGCTCCGACCGCCCGGTGATCCTGGCCGCGACCAAGATCGACGATCAGCGGGGCGAGGGCGAGATCGCGGCGCTCTGGCGCCTCGGGCTCGGCGAGCCGCACCCGGTGTCGGGTCTGCACGGGCGCGGCTCGGGCGACCTGCTCGACATCGTGCTCGACGCGATGCCCACCAGCCCGCGCGACGACGTCGACCTCGAGGGCGGTCCCCGGCGCGTGGCGCTGGTCGGCAAGCCCAACGTCGGCAAGTCGAGCCTGCTCAACCAGCTCACCGGCGAGACGCGCTCGGTGGTCGACGCCGTGGCCGGCACGACGACCGACCCCGTCGACTCGCTCGTCGAGATCGACGGCGAGACCTGGAAGATCGTCGACACCGCCGGCCTGCGCCGCAAGGTCGGCCAGGCCTCGGGCACCGAGTACTACGCCTCGCTGCGCACGAAGGCCGCGATCGAGGCCGCCGAGGTCACGGTCCTGCTCCTCGACGCCTCCGAGCCGATCAGCGAGCAGGACCTGCGGGTGGCCTCCCAGGTCGCCGAGGCCGGCCGCGCCCTGGTGCTCGCGATGAACAAGTGGGACCTCGTCGACGACGACCGCCGATACGCCATGACCCGTGAGCTGGAGCGGGCGTTGGTGCGCTTCCCCTGGGTCGAGCGGGTCAACATCTCCGCGCGCACCGGGCGGGCGGTACAGAAGCTCGCCCCGGCCATGCGCACCGCGCTCGAGAACTGGGATCGCCGGGTGCCCACCGGGCAGCTCAACCAGTGGCTCTCCGACGTCGTCGCCGCGACGCCCCCGCCGGTCCGCGGCGGCAAGCAGCCGAAGATCCTCTATGCGACCCAGGCGCAGAACCGGCCGCCGACGTTCGTGCTGTTCACCTCGGGCTTCCTCGAGGCGGGCTACCGGCGCTTCCTCGAGCGCAAGCTGCGCGAGACGTTCCCGCTCACCGGCACGCCGGTCCAGATCAACGTCCGTGTCCGCGAGAAGGGGAAGCGCGGCGGGCGCAAACGCTGATACGTTCTCAGGACCAACGAGTCCTGAGGAGTGATCGCCGTGCACGATCTCGGTCCGGCCGCGCGCGAGGTCGCGCGGGTCGCCGCGCAGGTGTCCGACGACGACCTCGACCGTCCCTCGCCGTGCGGGCCGTGGACCGTGCGCGAGCTGGTCGGGCACCTGCTCGCCCTCACCGCCCACTTCGCGAACGTCGCGCGGCACACCGAGTCCGACCGGGGCGGGGCGCCCGCCGCGGTGGGCGACGGGTGGCGCGCGCTCCTCGACGAGCGCCTCGCCGACCTCGCGGCGGCGTGGACGGAGCCCGGGGCCTGGGAGGGCGAGGGCTCCGCGGGCGGGCTGACGATGCCCCGCGCCCAGCTCGGGATCGTCGCGCTCGAGGAGCTGGTGCTGCACGGGTGGGACCTGGCGCGCTCGGTCGGCGCCACGTACTGCGTGCGCGACGAGGACGTCGCAGCGGTCGGCGAGTTCGTCGGCGGTGTCGCGCAGGCCGGCGAGCAGGCCCGCACCGGGCTCTACGGCCCGATCGTCGAGGTCGCCACCGACACCGAGTTCGACCGCGTGCTCGCCCTCGCCGGCCGCGACCCGCGGCCCCTGAGCGGCTGATCGTCCGACGCTGTCGGGGGTCCGGTGCACCCTCGTCTCGTGCCGAGCGCGAGGAGGACGCCGTGTGCTGGACCTGTGATCACCCGGGATCGACCCGGAACGACTATCTGGCCCACATGGCCGGGCTCATGAGCGCCTACGGCTGGGCCGTGCAGTTCGTGGAGCGGTACCGCGACCGCCCCCCGTTCGCCTACACCCTCGGGCTGACGCCGCGCGGGCTCCCGGAGCTGGTCGTGACGGCGTCGGGGCCGGAGCAGTCCATGCGGCTGCTCAACGCCGAGGCGACACGAGTCCTGACCGAGGGCCCGCCGCGGCCGGGCGACCGCCGGGTCATGGGCGACGGGCGCGAGGCCGAGGTGGTGGCGCTGCCGCATCCGGACGCGCACCTGTTCGTCGCGGTCGACTTCTTCGGCGCCGACCTGCGAGCCCTCCAGCTCGTCCGCGCCGACGACCGCGGGCGGTGGCCGTGGGAGGTGGGGCACCGCGCCGGTCGCGGCGGACAGCCGGTCCTCGGGCCGCGCGCCGAGCCGTCCCGCGGCCCGGGCTAGCGTCCGGTCCCCGCCGGCACCAGGTCTCCGACGTCCCGGCCCGCGTCGGTACGCCCGCCGGCCACCGCCGATGTCGACCGTCCGCGGCGACGCCGGCGCCGCAGGAGCCGCGAGAGATGTCGTGGCGCGCGGGCCGGGGCCGGGAGGTCGCCCGCGAGGGCGTCGTCGAGCAGCGTGCCGACCGTCTCGGACGCGCACGTGCGGTTGGTCCCGATGCCGCCGGACGGGCCGCGCTTCGCCCAGCCGACGACGTACGCACCCGGCACGGCCGCGCCGGTCTCGGGGTCGACGACACGGCCGGCCGCGTGCGGCACCGTCGCGCTCGCCGGGTCGAAGGGCAGGCCCGGCAGGGGCGTCCCGCGGTGGCCGACGGCCCGGACGGCGAGGCCGGCCGCGATGTCCGTCGTGGCGGTCCGGACGGCCGTGACCCGGTCCTCGCCGAGGATCGCCGTGGGGGAGGAGCCGAAGCGCAGGACGATCCGTCGCCCGGGCTCGGGCGCCGCGGCGAGGTCCACCGGCCGGCGCGCCACCCCGGCGAGCAAGCCCGCGTGGCTGCCCGGCGCGGCACCGTCGATGGCCGAGCCCGTCTCCGGGCCGTCGTCGACCACCAGCTCGACGCCGTCGAGGCGGGTCAGCGCGCGCAGTTCGGGGCGGGTGTAGGCGGCGTGCTCGGGCCCGCGGCGTCCGAGCACCACGACCTCGCGCACCGCGCTGCGGCGCAAGCGCTCCAGAGCCGGTCCGGCGATGGTCGTGCCCGCGAGCGCGTCGGGGTCGGTGAGCAGGACCCGGGCGACGTCCAGCGCGACGTTCCCGTTGCCGATCACGACCGCCCGCTCCCCGGCGAGCTCCACCGCCGGGTCGAGCGCGTCGGGCGGCACATCGGGGTGGCCGTTGTACCAGCCGACGACGCGGGTGGCGGGCACGCTGCCGGGCAGGTCCTCGCCGGGCAGGTCGAGGCGGCGGTCGCCCGCCGCACCGGTCCCGTAGATGACCGCGTGGTGGTGCTCGGCGAGCTCGGCGTGGGTGAGGTCGCGGCCGACCTCGATGCCGAGGTGCAGACGCACCCGCGGGTGGGAGAACAGCGTGGCGAAGGTGTCGCCGACCTTCTTCGTCGACGGGTGGTCGGGCGCGACGCCGTAGCGCACCAGCCCGCCCGGCGTGGCCAGCCGGTCGATCATCGTGACCTCGGCCTCGGTGGACCGCAGGAGCTCCTGCGCCGCGTAGCAGGCCGCCGGGCCGGTGCCCACCACCGCGACGCGCAGCGGCCCGACGCCCGGCGCGGTGCGGGGGAAGTCCGGCGCACCCCAGGCGTGGTCGGCGGGGTGTTCCGCGAAGTACGCCGCGTTGATCTCGGCGTAGCCATCGTCGGCGAGCAGGTCCACCGGGCTGATCGCGTCGACCGGGCAGGCGTCGGCGCAGGCGCCGCAGTCGATGCACGTGCCCGGGTCGATGAAGAGCATCGACGTGGACGCGAAGCCCGGCTCGTCGGGCGTGGGGTGGATGCAGTTGACCGGGCAGACCGCCACGCAGGACGCGTCGGTGCAGCAGGTCTGGGTGATCGCGAAGGCCATGGCGGTTCCCCGGCTCAGAGCATGTGGACGCGCTGGTACATCGCGGAGGCGGGCCGCGTGAGGAGCCCGACCTGGCCGAGGAAGTCCATGAGGTGCGCGCAGCTCGAGCGGACCATCGCGTGGTGGTGCTCGTTGTGCCGCGCCTCGCGCACCGCGCGCTCCGGGTCGAGCCCCGCGGCCGCGTAGACGCTCTCGTTGACCATGTTGCCCACGATCACCTGGGCGCTCGCGGCGATGAGCCAGGCGGAGAGGTGGCGGCGGGTGCGGCCGGCGCCGGCCAGCCGCTCGCGCATCTCCTGGCGGGCGAACTTCATGTGCCGTGACTCCTCGACGACGTGGATGCGGCTGGTCTCGCGCACCAGCGGCAGCACGTCCTCGCCGCGCATCCAGTCGCGCTGCATGACGTCGAGGACCTCCTCGGCCACGAGGATGCCGCCGTAGGCGGACTCGGCCGAGGCGACGGTCTTGAAGAAGCGCCCGAGCTCGAGGGCGAGGCGCGGCGGGACCGACGGGTGGATGCCCATCGTCTCGCAGGCGCGGGCGAACATGATCGAGTGGCGGCACTCGTCGCCGATCTCGGTGAGCGCGAAACGGAATCCGGGGTCGGCCGGGTCGGCGGCGTACTGATCGCGCAGCACCATCTGCTGCAGGATCATCTCGAACCAGATCCCGGTGCTCATGATCGAGCACACCTCGTGGCGCGTGAGCCGGACGCGCTGCTCGTGCGACATCTCGTCCCACAGCGCGGTCCCGTAGAGGGTGCTCCACTCCGGGTTCAGTCCGTGCTGGTCCGGGTCGAGCGGCGCGTCCCAGTCGATCTCCGTCGCCGGGTCGTGGGAGCGCGCGGCCGCGGACTCGAGCAGGCGGCGGGCCGTGTCGTCGGGGCCGCCCGCGGCGTCGCGGCGGGTGCCGGGGCGGGCGTCGAGCAGCTCGGTCATCGGATGCCTCCGGATACGAGGTACAGCGTGTTCCTGTTACCGCTGTTCCTGTTACCGAAGGTATCCCGTTACCGGAGGTCATACACACATGGACATGACCGACGTCACGGCGCTGTCGCCCGGGCGGCGGCGACGACGGCGGCGGCCAGCGCCGCGCGATCCGGCAGCCCGAGTCGCGTGCAGGCGCGGTAGACGTGGCTCTCGACGGTGCGGACCGAGACGTGCAGGCGTGCCGCGATCTGGCGGTTGCTCATGCCCTCGGCGGCCAGGATCGCGACCTCGCGCTCGCGGCTGCTCACCGGCAACGGCGCCCGGGCCAGCTCGAGCGCCGGGGTGGACGCGCCCTCGCAGCGCTCCTCGGCCAGGGCGATCGCCCGGTCGGCGGCGGCGGTCGAGGCCGGGAGCCGCCCCCGGTCGCGGGCGGCGGCCGCGGCGTGCGCGGCGGCGTCCGCGGCGGCCAGGAGCAGGCCGGCGTCCTCGAAGTCGTCGGCGGCGCCGAGCAGGACGTCCGGATCCCGGGCGGCGAGACCGGCGGCGTGCCGGGCGGCGGCGCGGGCGCGCGGCGTGTCGAGGACGCGGGCGAGGTCGGCGAGGGGCTCGACCTGGTCGCCGTCGCCGCACCGGACCGCGGTGTGCCGGGCGACCATCTCCACCGCCCGCTGGCCCTGCCGGTGGGAGTCCGTCGCGAGTCGCCGCGCCGCCGCCACGGCCTCGTGCAGCGATCCGCGCGCGGCGGCGATCCAGGCCCGCGCGAGCTGCAGGTCGCCGTCCCCGGCACGGATCACGGGGTGGCGCGTCTGCTCGGCCGCGGTGACCGAGGCCGAGGCGCCGGCGGCGTCACCGGTCGCGGCACGGGCCTGCGCGATCATCGCGTGGAACCACGCCGTCCACCCGCCGCCGTGACCGGGGAACGCCGGCAGGATGCTGTCGAGCAGCCGCGCCGCGGTGACGACGCGCCCGGCCTCGAGGGCGAGGCGCCCCTGGTAGAGCGCCGACCACGTGGCCCCGTGCTGTCCGGGCAGGCTCTCGACCCAGTCGAGGCGGGGACGGGCGTCGTCGAGCACGCCGCGGAAGCCCGTGTCGAGGACGTCGCCGAACCCGAGGTTGCCCAGCATCGCCACGGTCTCGGGGGCCTGCCGGGCGGCCTCCATCCCGCGGGCGACGTGCTCGCGCACCGGGGTCCCGCCGGCGCCCCGGAAGGCGACCCCGTACGCCGCCGCCCACGACGCCCAGGTCGTCGCCTGCGATGAGGCCCCGGGACGCCCGAGGACCGCGGCCGCCGCCTCCAGGCCCGGGACGACGTCGCCGACACAGACCAGCAGGACCGCGCGCAGGGCCGTCGTCTCGGGGAACGGCGCCCCGTCCGCGTCGACGCCCTCGCGGTCGAGCAGCGCCCGCGCCTCGTCGGCGCGATCGAGGATGAACACGAGGAGGTGCACCCGTGCGAGCAGCGCGCGGGCCCGCTCGTGCGAGGAGCCCGCCTCGGGCAGGGCGGCCGCGAGGACGGCGTCTGCTTCCTCGGCGCGCATCATCCAGCCGAGCAGGAAGCCCAGCCCGAGACGGGCGTCGAACCCGCCGCCGGCCTCGACCGCCGCCCGCAGCAGGCGCTCGGCGAGCCCGAAGTCGGTCAGGTTCATCGCGTGCTCCGCGGCGAGGACGAGCAGCGTCGAGTCCGGCGGGCTGTCGCTGCCGAGATCGAGCACGGCGCGGCGCAGGTCGTCGCCGGCGCGGCGGCTCCCGACCGCGCGCAACGCGGCGGACAGCTCCCCGCGACGGCGCCGGGCCCGCGGCAGGCTCATCCGCGCGCGGGTCACCTCCCCGTAGAGGGGGTGCGCGAGGTGCACCTCCGCCCGCGCGCCGTCCTCGGCCGCGACGACGAGGCCGCGCTCGGCGAGGCGATCGACGGCGTCCTCGGAGACGAGCCCCGTCAGCACGCCGAGACCGAGGGGCTCGCCGAGGGCCACCAGCTCGAGCGCGTGGGCCTCGTCGTCGTCGAGCTTCCCCATCCGGGCGGCCAGCAGCGCCTCGAGCCCGGGCGGCAGGACGCTCGGGCCCTGCCATTCCCAGCGTCCGTCGACCGGGCGCAGCCGTCCCGCCGCGCGCTCGCCGTCGACGAGGTGGCGCAGCCAGAGGACGTTGCCGAGGGTCGCGTCGTGGAGGCGGCGTTGGGTCTGGGCGTCGACCCGCCCGCCGAGCGCGGTCCCGAGCAGGGTCGCCGCGGCCGCCGGCCCGAGCGGGTCGATCTCGATGCGCTCGGCGAGCCCGTCCTTCCAGATCGCCGTGATCGCCTCGGGGCACGGCTCGCCGGCCCGCACGGTCAGGACGAGCCGCGGCGCCCCGTCAACGGCCAGCTGGCCGACGAGCGTGGCCGACACGTCGTCGAGCAGGTGGGCGTCGTCGACCAGGAGCAACGAGTCCGGCCCGCCCGCGCGCAGCGCCGCGCCGACGCGGGCGAGCGCGGAGACGCCGGCCTCGGGGTCGGCGCCGGTGTCGACCGGCGCCGCCAGCCACGGCGCGAACGCTCCGAGAGGGATGTCGCGGGCGGACAGCGAGCCGGTGGCGACGTGTACCGCGCCGCCGGGGGACAGGCGTCCGACGAGCTCGCGCGCGAGACGGCTCTTGCCGACCCCGGCGGGTCCGGCCACCACGACGGCGCCGTCGCGGGCGAGGCCGTCCGACACCGCGCGGAGCTCCGCCTCGCGGCCGGTGAACGGCCAGGTCCCGTGCGGGGTGGGACGCGCGGTTCGGGGCACCGCCGGTCCTCCGGATACGGGCGTCAAGGAGTCCGGAAGTCTGCCCCAATGAGCCCGAACGTGTGAAGCGGCTGTGTGCTCAATGGGGCAATCGTGCCTCGACGTCCGTCACCACGGCCCGCGAGCCCAGGGTGTGGAGGGCGTCGAGGTGGGCCCGGTAGGCCGTCGTGAACCGCTCGTCGTCGATCAGGTCGCCGAAGAGGTCGCGGTCGGCGAGGAACGCCAGCGGCTCGTCGGGGTAGCGGCGCGCGGCGGCGATGCGGTCCTCGGCGCGGCCGGTGTCGACGACCTCGATCGGCTCGCCCTGCTCGTCAGCGCCCTCCGCGTAGCGGGCCCAGGAGGCGACGACCAGCGCCGAGCGCTCGATCTCGCCGCCGTTCTCGAGGTTGATCCGGATGACCGGCACGAGCCAGGTCGGGATGCGGTCGGAGCTCTCGGCAGCGAGGCGCGCGAGCGTGTCCCGGATCTCCGGGTTGGCGAAGCGCTCGATCAGCGTGGCCTTGTAGTCGTCGAGGTCGACCCCCGGGACCGGCTGGAGGGTCGGCGTGCCCTCGCGGTCCATGTAGGCGCGGGTGAACCCGGCGAACAGCGGGTCGCCGGCGACCTCGTGGGCGTAGCGGTAGCCGGCGAGGTAGCCGAGGTAGGCGATCGCCTGGTGGCTCGCGTTGAGCAGGCGCAGCTTCATCAGCTCGTAGGGCTCGACGTCGGCGACGACCTGGACGCCGACGTCCTCGAACGCGGGCCGCCCGGCGACGAACTTGTCCTCGAGCACCCACTGCGTGAACGGCTCGCACACCACCGGCCAGGCGTCGTGTATCCCGGTGGAGCTCGCCAACTCCTCGCGGTCGTCGTCGGTGGTGCGCGGCGTGATCCGGTCGACCATCGAGTTGGGGAACGGGACCTGCGCCTCGATCCAGTCCGCGAGCTCCGGGTCCCGCCGGCGGGCGTACGCGGTGATCATCGCGTGGGCGACGTGCCCGTTGCCCTGGATGTTGTCGCACGACATGACCGTGAACGGGCCTGTGCCGTCGTCGCGTCGCCGGCGCAGCGCCTCGACGATGTAGCCGAAGGTGGTCTGCGGCGCCGCGCCCTCGGCGGCCGCGATGTCGGCCTGGATGGCGGGGTCGCGGTCGTCGAACTCCCCGGTGCTCGCGTTCTTGTGGTAGCCGCCCTCGGTGACGGTGAGGCTGACGATCCGGGTGGCCGGGTCGGTCATGCGCTCGAGGACGGCCTCCGGGTCGTCGGGGGCGTAGAGGTAGTCGACGATCGAGCCGATGATCCGCGGCTCGCGGCGGCCGTCCGCGTGCTTGAGCACGAGGGTGTAGAGGTCGTCCTGGGCCTCGGTGACCTCGGCCATCCTCTTGTCCGCCTCGAGCACCCCCACACCGCAGATGCCCCAGTCCAGGGCCTTGCCCTGCTGCATGAGCTCGTCGAGGTACATCGCCTGGTGTGCCCGGTGGAACCCGCCGACCCCGAAGTGGACGATGCCCACCGAGATCGCACCGCGGTCGTAGGTCGGGCCGGGGACCCCCGCGGGGAGATCGGCCAGGGTCGCCGCCGTCAGCGTCGTCGCAGCCACCCGCCCACTATGGCGTGCACCACCGGATCTGTGCAGGAGGGTCGGCGGACAAGATCGTGCGAGGTGCTCCTCGGGGGAGACGCGACCGACCGGACGGAGCACCAGCAGCGATCTTGCGGGGGAGCTGGCTCCGCCCTCGGGGATGCACGTGTGCTGGAGATCAACGGCGCATCACGCACCTCCGGAGGCCGTCTGGGGTGCGCAGCGCGCTGGTGATCTCTCCCGGACGAGCGTGTCGGCGCTGCCGACGTCCCCGGGCTCGGGCGCGGCGATCGCGTCGGGTACCGTGGCGTCCGTCGCGAGCACGAGGCGACGGTGCGGGACGTGGCGCAGCTTGGTAGCGCACTTGACTGGGGGTCAAGGGGTCGCAGGTTCAAATCCTGTCGTCCCGACGCACACGACGAACCCCTCCGACCAGGGCATCCGCCCAGGTCAGAGGGTTCTTGTCTGTCCGCTCCCGATCATCGAGTAGATCTTGATCCCGGGACGACGACGAGCCGGCCCGGGATAACCGGAGAGCCGTCTCGCCGAGGTGCGACCGCGGCGGGCGTCAGCAGCCCACACCCGGCAGGACGACGACCTGGGCGGCGTAGGTCAGACCGGCGCCGAAGCCCGCCAGCAGGGCGAGGTCGCCGGGCCGGGCGGTGCCGTCGGTCAGCAGCGCGTGCATGGCCAGGGGAACCGAGGCCGCGGAGGTGTTGCCGGTGGTGACGACGTCGCGCGCCACGACGGTGCCCTCGGGCAGCGCCAGGGCGCGGACGAGGGCGTCGGTGATCCGGTTGTTGGCCTGGTGGGGGACGAAGGCGTCGAGGTCGGCGACACGGACGCCGGCGGCGGCGAGCGCCTTCTCGGCGAGCGGGGCGATGTGGGTGCTGGCCCACCGGAACACCGCGGGGCCCTGCATGCGCAGGCCGGGGACCTGCTCGTCGCTCTCCGACCCGCCCGGGCCGTGGACGATGAGGTCGGCGTTGGCGCCGTCGCTGCCCCAGGCGACCGGCCCGACGCCCGGGGTCGCGGAGGGGCCGACGACGACCGCGCCGGCGCCGTCGCCGAAGAGGAACGCGGTGCCGCGGTCGGTGGGGTCGAGCAGGTCGCTCATGCGCTCGACGCCGACGAGGAGCACGTGCCGCGCGGTGCCGCCGCGCACGAGCGAGGCGGCGAGCTCGAGGCCGTAGCAGAACCCCGAGCACGCCGCGCCGAGATCCATCGCCGGCGCGGTCACGCCGAGGAGGGCGGCGACGCGGGTCGAGACCTGCGGGCAGACGGTGTCGGGGGACATGGTCGCGACCAGCACCGCGTCGATCTGGCCCGCGGCCAGGCCGGCGGCGGCCAGGGCGTCGCCGGCCGCCTGAGCGGCCATCACCATGACGGTCTCGTCGGGGGCGGCGAACCGCCGGCTGGTGATGCCCGAGCGCGCCAGGACCCAGCCCGGGTCGGTGCCCTCGATCCGTGCGCAGACCTCGTCGTTGGTGACCGTGCGTCGGGGTCGGTAGGCCCCCAGCCCGAGCAACCGCGCCTCGCGCGCCTCGACGGTCCGGGCGGTGATCGGGGCAGCTGGCACGTGGACCTCCACGAGGGGCGGGGCACGCCAGGGAGCGACGCTCCCTCCACGGTGCCGCCCCTCGTCGGTTACTCGGAAGTCCTACTAATCGGTACCGGGATGGTGCTGCTCACACCGCGACGGTGGTCGTGTCAGTCGTCGACGGTGCTCCACGGGTCATAGGCGGGGTCGGCGAGGAGGGCGTGCAGCCGGCGCCGGCGGAAGCCGTTGTTGCCGCCGCTGAACAGCGGGTAGGCGAGCGCGTCCTGGATGAGCCCGGCGAGCGGCAGGTGGTGACCGTAGGAGTCGACGCCGACGACCCGCATCAGCTCGACCAGCGTCTGCACGACGGCCTCCGACCCGAACACCTTGGCGTGCACGGACAGCTCCTCGGCACCGGGCGAGCCGCTGTCCACCGCCGCGCACGCCGCGCGGGTGAGGCCGCGGACGGCCTCGATGCGGGTCTTCACGTCGGCGAGCTGGAAGCCGACGCCCTGGTGCTCGACCACCGGGACGAGCCCGCCCCGCCGGTCGGTCCGCGCGAAGCGCAGGGCGACGTCGAAGGCGGCGCGCATGACGCCGGCCGCGCACGCCCCGACCAGCGCGCCGCCGAACGAGGCGGTGACGATGCCGAGCCCGTCGCCGACCTCGCCGAGGAGGTTCTCGTCCGGCACGGACACGTCGGTGAGCGTGAAGCGGGGGAGGAGATGGGCGCGGTGGCCGAGGGGCTCGAGAACCTTGGTGATCGTCAGGCCTTCGATCGGGCCGGGCACGAGGAGCACCGCCGTCGAGCGCCGCGGGTCGGGGTCGTCCCCGGTGCGGCACACCACGGTCATGAGGTCCGGTCCGACGCCGTCCCAGCCGGTCCCGTGCGAGACCCACTGCTTGGTCCCGTCGATCGTCCAGCCACCGCCGTCGCGTCGCGCGGTGGTCCGCAGCCCCACGTCCACCCCGGTGCCGGGGTCCGGCTGGTCGAGGTTGGCGGTGCCACCGGGCTCGGAGAGGGCCAGCGAGGCGAGCGGGGTCCCCGTCGTCGCCAGGAACGGGGCGAGGAACCGGTGGTGCTGGGCCGGGGTGCCGGCGCGCAGCAGGGGGTTCAGCCCGAGCCCGGTCGCGAACAGGTGCAGGGCGACGCTCGGGTCGCCGGCGGCCAGTTCCTCGGCCATCGCCGCCGTGGTCGTCGCCCCGGTCCCGTCCTCGCCGAGCGCCTGCGGGACGAGCCGGCGCAGGAAGCCGGCCTCGACCATCTGCCGGTAGAAGGGGCGGGTGGCGCGGTAGCGCTCGGTCGGGGTGGGCAGCGGATCGGTGACCTCGCGGACGTGGGCGAGGACGTCGCCGGCGAACGCGCGGGCCTGCGCCCGCAGGGCCGTCCGATCGGTGGGGAGGACGTCGGTGACCGCCATGATCAGTGGCCCGCGCACTGGCCGCCGTCGACGTGCAGGGTCTCGCCCGTCACGAAGGCCGCGGTCTCGAGGTAGAGGACGGCGTGCACGATCTCGTCGATCTCGCCCATGCGCCCCACCGGGTGGAGGCCGGCGTAGGCGTCGTGGGCCTCGACGGGGTGCATCGGGGTCTTGATGATCCCCGGCGAGACCGCGTTCACCCGCACCCCCGAGCCCGCGCACTCCACGGCCAGGGACCGGGTCGCCGCGTCCAGCCCGCCCTTGGTCAGGGACGCGAGGACCGACGGGACGGCACTGAGCGGGTGGTCGACGAGCGAGGTCGTGATGGTGACGACGTGCCCGCCGCCCTGCTCGAGCATCGTGGCGACGGCTCGCCGGGTGATGCCGAAGAACCCGGCGAGGTTGAGGCCGACCATCGCCGCGAAGTCGTCGTCGGTGTAGGCGGTGAAGGGCTTGGCGAGGAACATCCCGGCGTTGTTGACCAACGTGTCGATCCGCCCGAAGCGCTCCAGGGCGGCCTCGACCACGCGGCCGGCGGTCGGCGGGTCGGCGAGGTCGCCCGGGACGGTGTGCACCTGCGGGTCGTCGGACGGGGTGATGGTGCGCGAGGTGGCGACGACGGCGTAGCCGTGCTTGCGGTACCCCTCGACGACGCCGGCGCCGATGCCCCGTGACGCGCCGGTGACGACGGCGACCTTGGGCAGTGTCGTGGTCATGCGGGTTCCCCTCTGCGAGAAGGCGTGCGGCAACGGGACCGCGCACCGTGCGCGGTCCGGGAACGGTGATCGGGTCGGGCGCTACTGCGCCGGGGCCCGGGGGCCGCCGCGCTCCCAGCGGCCCGAGCGGCGGATGTCGGCCGCCGTCATGCCGAACTCGGCCTTGAGCGCCCGGCTCAGGTGCCCGGTGTCGGTCATGCCCCACCGCGCCGCGACGGCCGAGGCGGCGCGCCCGTGGAGCGACTCGTCGACCAGGTCGCGACAGATCCGCTCGAGGCGTTGCCGGCGGATCCAGGCCGAGAGCGTGCTGCCGGTCGGGGCGAGCACCTTGTGGAGGTAGCGCACCGACACGCCGTGGGCCCGGGCGACCGACTCCACGGTGAGGTCGGGGTCCGACAGCCGGGCCAGGCAGTGGGCGAGCACCCGGTCCGCGAGATCGTCGCCCGCGCCCTGCGGGGCGATGTCGACCAGCTCGGCGATCACGAGCGAGACGATCGCGTCCGCGAGGTACTCCTTGCTGCGGTTGGCCGCGCCGAGGGTGCAGCCCTCGATCTTGGTGGCGAGCGACTCGAACAGGGCCCCGACCACGTCACGCGGTCCGGAGCCGGTGTCGACGGCGACGGCTGTGCGCCCGGCGAGCGCGTCGGCGTGGGAGCCCAGCGCGGCGACGGGGACCGTGACGACGACGGCCTCGTACGGCTCCCAGAACGTGACCTCGTACGGCCGCGACGTCACGTAGTTGACGAGGTCGCCGGGGCCGAGCAGGCAGTGCCGCCCGTCCTGGGCGACCCCGGCCCGTCCGTGGCGGTGCAGGGCCACGGTCAGGAAGGCGGGATCGGTCGGGGCGATGAGGGCCGCGTCCCGGGTGAGGACGCACGGACTCCCGCTCACCACGGAGACCCGCACCTCGCCGGCGACAGCGCTGCGCAGCGAGCTGTGGAACGTCCCGTCGACGAGGGGTCGGACGCGGACCGGGGCGAGCGCAGGGGCCAGCAGCGCGGCGAAGCGATCGCCGTCGCCGGCCTCCGCGACGGCCACCAGGTGGCGTTCCGCCGACGCGGAGCGCGGCGGAGTCGGAGTGGTCATCCGCCACCTCCCGGTCCTGCGGTGCGGTCCTGCGGACCGCTCCCGGACGCGACTCTAGGAGGGCTCACGCACCCCGGGCCGCCACCGAGCGCACCGGCAGACGCCAGATCGTGCACCTCATGGTGTCCACTGGTCCGATCGGGACGTTCCGCCGGCACCGGTGATCACGTAACGTGACCGCTGTGCACCTGCTGGAGCGCGACGACCAGCTCCGGTGTCTGCGCCGGGCCTGGGACGACGCGCTCGGTGGATCGGGGTCGACCGTCCTCCTGGCCGGCGAGTCCGGCGTCGGCAAGACCCGGCTCGCCCGGGTGTTCGTCGACGGCGCGGACGACGACCAGGTGCTGTGGGGCGTCTGCGACCCGCTGGGCGTCCCGCGCCCGCTCGGCCCCTTGCACGACGTCGCGGCCGACCTCGGCGACCCCGTCGCCCGTTCGTTGGCGACCGCCGCCCCGCTCCACGCGATCTGCGACGAGCTCCTGCGCCTCCTGCGGGAACGGTCGGTGTTGCTCGTCGTCGACGACCTGCAGTGGGCCGACGAGGCCACGGTCGACCTGCTGCGCTTCCTGCTGCGCCGGCTGCCGGGGACGCGGTCGCTGGTGCTGGCCACGTACCGCGACGACGAGCTCGACCACCAGCACGCCCTGCGCGGCCTGCTCGGCGACGTGGCCCGCTCGCCCGCGGCCACCCGGCTCGACCTCGCGCCGTTGAGCCTCGAGGCGGTCACGACGATGGTCGGGGCCCGCGACATCGACCCGACCGGCCTGCACCGGCTCACCCGCGGGAACTCCTTCTTCGTCACCGAGATCGTCACCCAGGGCGGGGAGGTCCTGCCTCCCACGGTGCGTGACGCCGTCCTCGCCCGTGCCGCCGGCCTCGATGCCGTCGCGCGCGACCTGGCCGAGCTGGTCGCCTGCGCCCCCACCGGGATCCCGGACGGGCTGCTGCCGGCGCTCGGGGTCGGGAGCGGATCCCTGCGCACGCTCGACGCCGCCGGGCTCGTCGCCCGCGACCGACGGCGCATCACCTACCGGCACGACATCTGCCGGCTCGCGATCGCCGACGCCATCCCTCCCGGCGGTGACGCGACCCTGCACCGGCGGTTGCTGGCGGCGTTCGAGACGCAGCCCGACCCGGACCCCGCGGTGCTGGTGCACCACGCCCTGGCCGCCGGCGACGAGGAGCGGGTGTCGTCCTACGCCGCGAGCGCCGCGCGCGTCGCGGCGGGGTCGGGAGCCCACAGCGAGGCCGTCCGGTTCTTCCGGACCGCCCTCGACGCGGCCCCCGACGGTGCTCTCGACGTCCGTGCCGAGCTGGCCGAGCTGCTCACCGTCGAGCTGTACCTCACCGACCGGCTCGACGAGGCGATCGCCGCCGGCCGGCAGGCCGTCTCGCTGCGCCGGACCGAGGGCGATTCCCGCGGTGTCAGCGCCGGCCATCGGCTGCTGGCCGTGCTCGAGTGGTATCTCGGCCACCGGCGCCACGCCGAGGAGTACGCGGCCGCCGCCGTGGACGTGCTGACCGCCGGGTCGCAGGGGGACGCGGCGCTCGGGCACGCCCACTCCATCCAGGCGTTCCTGGCCATGCAGGCGAGCGACCTCGTGGGCGCCCGGGAGCGATGCGCCCGGGCGCGGGAGGTCACCGACGTCGCCCGGGACCGCGCGCTCGAGGTCCGGCTCGGTGTCATCGAGTCCGTGGTCGCGATGATGGCGGGGGAGGACGGGGCCCGCGACCGGCTACTCGCCGTTCTCGCGAACGCCCGCGAGCGGTTCGACGAGGAGGCCCGCTCCACCGTCGCGAGCAGCCTCGTCGAGATCGACGTCGAGCAGCGTCGGCTCGACGACGCGGCGGAGGTCCTCGAGCACAGCCTCCCGCTGACCGCGGAGCGGGACGTCCGGATCGCCCACGGCCTGCAGCTCGGCGCCCGGGCTCGGCTGCACCTGCTGCGCGGTGCCTGGGACGACGCGCGCCAAGACGCGTCGACGGTGCTCTCCGGGAGCCGGTCGGCGGTGACCCACACCTGGCCGTGCCTGGTCCGCGGGCTGGTGGAACTGCGCTCCGGCGGGGTCGGCGGCGGCGACCTCCTCGACCGGGCCTGGGAGCTGGCGCAGGGCTACGGCGAGCCGCTCCGGCTGCTGCCCGCCGCCGCCGCGCTGGCCGAGCGGTGCTGGACGACCGGGACGGCCGACTCCCGCCTCGACAACGCGGCCGCCCTCCTCCCGGCCGCGGCCCTGCCGGGCACCGAGTGGTCGGCGGGCGACCTCGCGGTGTGGCTCGTGCGTCTCGGCCGCGAGGTCGATACCACGCACCTGCGCGTCGCCCGGCCCCATCGCCTGCTGCTCGACGGGCGGCCCTCGGCGTCCGCGGCGTGCTGGGAGACGCTGGGGTGCCCGTACGAGCGGGCGCTGGCGATGGCCGACTCCGGCGAGCGCACGGAGACGTTCGCGGCGCTGGAGATCCTCGACCGGCTCGGCGCCGACGCCGCGGCCGCGAGGGTGCGGCGCGACCTGCGCCGGCGCGGCGTCACCGGCGTCCCCCTCCGGCCCCGGACGAGCACCCGGGCCAACCCGGGTGGCCTGACCTCCCGGCAGGTCGACGTGGTGTGCCTCCTCGCCGACGGTCTGACCAACGCCGAGATCGCCGCGCGGCTGGTGATCTCGGAGAAGACCGCCGACCACCACGTCTCGGCGATCCTGACCAAGCTGGACGTCCGCACCCGTCGGGAGGCCGCCGCGATGGCCCGGACCCTGGGCGTCACCCCGGAGCGTCGCCGCGTCTCCCGCGACGGAGCCGGGTCGGATCCCGTCCCCCCGCGGCCGTAGGCACCGTCCGTCGGTCAGCCGGTGCTCGTGGTGGGAACGAGCTCGGCGAGCAGGGTCCGCACGCGCTCGTCGATCTCGTCGCGGATCGGGCGGACCGCGTCGACCCTCTGGCCGGCGGGGTCGGGGAGCTCCCAGTCGAGGTAGCGCTTGCCGGGGACGACGGGGCAGGCGTCGCCGCAGCCCATGGTGATGACGACGTCGGCGGCGTCGACGTCGTCGGTGGTGAGCTTGGTGGGGACCTCGTGGGAGAGGTCGATGCCGAGCTCGTCCATGACCTGCCGGACGGCGGGGTCGACCTCGTCGGCGGGGGCGGAGCCGGCGGAGCGGACCGTGACCTTTCCGGCGGCGTGGTGGGCGAGCAGCGCGGCGGCCATCTGCGAGCGGCCGGCGTTGTGCACGCAGACGAACAGGACCTCGGGCACGTCAGGCACGGTGGGGTTCCTCGAGCGCGGGATCGGTGGTGGAAAACAGTCGGCGTCGCAGCCGGAGGGAGACGTAGACCAGGGCGACCAGGACGGGGACCTCGATCAGGGGGCCGACGACCCCGGCGAGGGCTTGGCCGCTGGTGGCGCCCCAGGTGGCGATGGCGACGGCGATGGCGAGTTCGAAGTTGTTCCCCGCGGCGGTGAACGCCAGCGTGGTGGTGCGCTCGTAGCCGAGGCCGACCGCGCGGCCCAGGGCGTAGGAACCGGCCCACATCACCGCGAAATAGATCAGCAGCGGCAGCGCGATCCGGACGACGTCGAGGGGCTGGCTGGTGATGGCGTCGCCCTGCAGGGCGAAGAGGATGACGATGGTGAACAGCAGCCCGTAGAGCGCGAACGGCCCGAGGCGGGGCAGGAGCTTGGCCTCGTACCAGTCGCGACCGCGGGCGCGTTCGCCGAGGCGGCGGGTGAGGTAGCCAGCGAGCAGCGGGATGCCCAGGAAGATCAGCACTGAGCGGACGATGGCCCAGGCCGAGACGTCGAGTCCGGTGGTAGGGAGGCCGAGCCAGCCGGGCAGGACCGCGAGGTAGAACCACCCGAGGGCGCCGAAGGCGATCACCTGGAACGCCGAGTTGAGCGCGACGAGCACGGCGGCAGCTTCGCGGTCGCCGCAGGCGAGGTCGTTCCAGATGATGACCATGGCGATGCAGCGGACGAGCCCGACGACGATCAGCCCGGTGCGGTACTCGGGTAGGTCGGGGAGCAGCAGCCACGCCAGGGCGAACATCAGCGCCGGCCCGATCAGCCAGTTCAGCACCAACGACGACACGAGGAGTCGGCGGTCGCCGGTGACGGTGTCGAGGCGGTCGTAGCGGACCTTGGCCAGCACCGGGTACATCATCACGAGCAGGCCGAGCGCGATCGGCAGCGAGACGCCGTCGACGGCGACCGCGCCGAGGGCCTGGCCGAGGCCGGGGATCCACCGGCCGGCCAGGAGCCCCGCGGTCATCGCGGCGAGAATCCAGACCGGCAGGAACCGGTCGAGGGTGGAGAGCCCGGCGACGACGCCGGCCCCGGTGGGGTCGGTCGCGGTATCGGTGGCGTCGGGAGCGCTCACGCGTCCACCACCGGCAGGGCCTCGCGGCCGGCGGGCATGGCGGCGGGGCTGTCGGGGGCGGCGGGCACGAGCACCGCGGAGACCCGGGCGAGCAGGTCGGGGCGCACGCGGTAGTACACCCAGGTGCCGCGGCGCTCGCCGGTGATCAGCCCGGCCTCGCGCAGCACCTTGAGGTGGTGCGAGATGGTCGGGCCGGACAGGTCGAACACGTCGGTCACGTCGCACACGCAGGCCTCGCCGCCGGCGTGCGAGGCGATCAGTGAGAGCAGCCGCAGCCGCACGGGGTCGCCCATCGCCTTGAACACCCGCGCCAGCTCGACCGACTGCCCTGCGGTCAGCGGCTCGCGGACCAGCGGCTCGCAGCACCCGACGACCCCAGCGGGCCGGGCCTGCCCGCCCTCTTCTTGCTTCGACATACATCTACCTTGACATCGGTCGAAGCAAGAGGCAACCTCTGGTTCGACGGTCGTCGAAACAGACGTCCATCGAGTTCGAGGAGGACCACCATGTCCCGAGTGCAGCTCGCCCTGAGGGTCTCCGACCTGGAGGGCTCGATCCGCTTCTACAGCCGGCTCTTCGGCATCGAGCCGGCCAAGCGCCGCCCCGGGTACGCCAACTTCGCGGTCGCCGAGCCGCCGCTGAAGCTGGTGCTGCTCGAAGGCGAGGCCGACCGCCCGACCGTCATGGACCACCTCGGGGTCGAGGTCGGGACCACCGCCGAGGTCGACGACGCCACCGCGCGC
>NZ_JBTWNF010000033.1:0-22311 GCF_054796175.1 Actinomycetospora sp. C-140
GCACCTCCTCCACGACCGATGATCCGGCTCCGCGCCGACGGAGCGACAGTGACGAGTATTCCGTGTCCGGTCTCCGCGGAGTGCACGGAACAGGTCCGCGGGAAGGAGCGGGTGTGCCGACGACCAATGGTGTGCGTGGCTCCGAGCGGAGTGCCTCACACGTTCTCGTGCCGCAATCGATTCCTCCCCGTCAGCTCCGTGTGCCCGGCATGCCGCGCTATGTCCTGCGCCGGCCGCGACTGGACCGACAGCTCGATGCGCTGTTCCACGGGTCGCGGGTCGTGGCCGTGACCGCCGCGCCCGGGTCGGGCAAGACGGTGCAGGCCCAGCTGTACGCGGAGACGTGTGGGCGGCCCGTGCACTGGGTGACGCTCAGCAGCGTGGAGAAGTCCGGCCCCCGCCTCGTCAGCGCCCTCGCGGGAGCCCTCCGGGCCCGTCGCCGTCCGGAAGCCGGACTCGTGGCGGAAACGTCCGTCCGCGTCGACTTCGTCGTCGAGGAGAGCGCGGCCCACGTGGCCCACGCCGTCCCGGCGACACCGGCTCTGCTGGTCGTCGACGAGTGCGAGCACGTGGAGGCCTCGGCGGAGGCGCTGGCGGTCCTCGACACCTTCGTCGAGTACACGCCCGAGAACCTCTGGATCCTGCTCCTGACCCGCGGAGGCCTCGCCGGACCGTTACGACGCAGGATGCTCGGGGAGCAGGTCCAGATCGTCGACGGGGACGATCTGCGCCTGACCGTCGACGAGAACTCGCAGCTTGCCGACCTGCTCGGGGTGTCCCCGGAACACGCGGACGCGGTGATGGCTGCGACCGGTGGTTGGACGGCCGGGGCGGCGTTCGGCCACCGGTACGGGCTGAGTGACCACCACACGGTCAAGGACCTGCCGTGGGCCATCATGGACGACCTGCTCGTGGGGCTGCCTCACGACGAGCGCGAGTTCCTGCTGGACAGCTCCATCCCGCGCGTCGTGACGCGGGACATCGCGACGGCGCTGTGCGGGAGGAACGTCCACGGCCTGTGGGACTCGATCCGAGGTCGACACCTGCCCGCGACGACGACCACCGACGGCACCATCATGTATCACGCGCTGTTCCGCTCGTTCCTGCACCGTGAGCTACTGGCCAGGGACCCGGGGCGCTACGAGGAACTCGTCCTGCGCTACGCGACGCACCTGGCGGCGGGCGGCCAGCACGAGGACGCGACCGAGGCCTACCTGTCCGTCGGCGCTCTCGACCAGGCAGCCGGCACGGCGGAGCGGGCGGCGCCGGGCCTGTGCGAGCGAGCGGACTGGGCGACGTTCACGCGGTGGTCCGACCGCCTCGGTCCCGACCGCATCGAGCGCCACCCGGTCCTGCTCGCGGCCACCGTGCGCGCGATGTTCGGCTGCCGTCGATTCGAGGAGACGATCGAGACGGTTCGGCTCCTCGACCGATCCGGCACCTTGCGAGCCGCGACAGAAGCGGATCCTGCCCTGCTGGCCGTCGCGGCCTGGGCGCTCCAGGCACGGCCGGCCGAGGCGCGCAGCCTCCTGCAGCGTTACCAGGGGGACTTCCGCGCCGACGTCGTCGCCTACATGGTCGAGGTGTGCGGCGACGTCGTGCCGGCCACGCCACGGCTCGGCACGGACTGGGCGGACGTCGAGCGGGTCATGACGTGGACCCTGTTCCTGCAGGGGCGGGTCGGGGACCTGCGGAAGTACATCCCTGACGACCTCCACGTCCCCGTCCTCAACCCCAACGTCATCCTCGCACCGACGCTGCTGGGCGACCTCGAGACCGCGCGCGCTCTCTGGCGGCGCGTCCCTCCCGAGGTCCGGGCCCGGCCGCATTCACGGTTCATCGAGTCCTTCCTGCTGCTCTACGGCGGTGACCCGCGGCGTGCGCTGGACGCCATCGAGGCCGCGCTCACCGACAGCCGGCACAGCAACTTCCACCTCCGCCCGGCCTATCAGGTGTTCTCGGGCCTGGTTCTGCTGCAGCTCGGACGCCTGGAGGACGCGACAGCGCTGCTCCGACAGAGCGTCGAGCAGACGACCGCGGCCGGGCACATCGCTCTCCGGGAGTGGGCGCAGGCGTTCCATGGCCTCGCGCTCCTCAAGGCCGGAGAGACCGAGACGGCCCGCTCCCTTCTCGGCGCGAGCGTCCGGTCGATGAGCGGGGCGAGGCGCCGACTCTTCCTGCCCCTGGCAGCGGTGTGCCTGGCCGAGGCGGAAGCGCGCTGCGGCAGGCTCGAGGCCGCGCGAGAGGCGGCAGACATCGCCTACCAGAGCTCGACGACGACGGGCAGCTTCGCCGGGATCCTCACCGCCGTGCGTGCCCTCCCCGACGTCCTCGACCGAGAGGGCGGACCGGAGCCGGGCCTGCGCTGGCGTCGCCTGCTGGTGTCGCCGTCCGCGCGTCCCGTCGCCGACCCCGTCGTGGGCCGGCAGGCACACCTCGTGCTGCAGCCCTTCGGAACGCACCGGGACATCGTGGTCGCCGGCGTCGCGCAGAACATCGGGCGACTGAAGATCGTCGAGCTGCTCGCCTACCTCGTGCTGCATCCCCACGGTGTCGACCGCGGACGCCTGCAGTCAGCCCTGTTTCCCGACGCCACGTTACGCAACGGAGGCAATCACTTCCGCCAGGTCGCCTTCAAGTTCAAGCAGCTCACCGGGCTGTCGCTGGCACGGGGGGAGCAGAACACGGTCGGCCTCCCCGGCGATGTCGTGGTCGAGGCGGCGGACCTGCGGTTCGAGTCGCTGGTGGGATCGGCGAGCTCGGCCGTCGGTCCCGAGCGGATCGCACGCCTGCGAGCTGCGCTCGATCTCGTCGAGGGGCCCTATCTCGCGAGCAGCAACCTCATCTGGGTCGAGGAACGCCGCAACCACCTCGAGATCGTCCAGGAGGAGGCCCGACTCGAGCTCGTCCGTCTCCTGATCGAGGCCGCCGAGCTCGAGCGGGCGAGAGACGAGTGCGAGGCACTCCTGGCCCTCAACCGCTTCAGCGACCCCGCCTACCGGCTGCTCGCCCAGATCGAGCGCCGGATCGGGAGCGAGAGCTCGGTCCTGGCCACCTATCGACGGGCGGTGGCGTCACTCGAGGAGCTCGGACTCGAGCCGGGCGACGCGCGCCGGCTCCTGGTGGACGGCCGCGCACTCGGTGCATGAGCCGGCGGGGGACCGGGTCTCGGCAGGGTGCTGAGCACCCGACCACCGGCTTCCATCGAGATCGCTGGTGCACGGGTGGGAATGACGAAACCGAGGTCCTCCTGGGGCCCACCGGGCCAGCGCGATGTGACGGTCTTCGCGGGGCCTGCGGGCCAGCTCCGCCGAACCACCAGAACCCGGGAGCCCGGGCGCGATGACTCGGAAGTCCTTCGACAGCCGGGATCACGCCCTGCCAGAAATCCCACGCAGCTGCGGACCCGTGCACGAGCACGCCGGCGTCGATCGGATCATCCGAGCATCTCCCGTGCCGCCGCTCTGAGACGGGAGTTGAACCGTTCTGGCCGCTCCAACATCGGATGGTGTCCCACGTTGTCCCACACTTCGTGCGTCGCATTCGGAATGTCCTGCGCGAGGCGATGCGTCGAAGCAGACGGCAGTATGCGGTCCCGCTCGCCAGAGATGATCAGCGTCGGGGTGTCGACCGCCCGAGGGTCGAGACGGTCGACGTGCGACAAGGCGGCACGTACGGCGTGGCCCAGCGCGGGCGACCGGTACACCGCCATCAGCATGTGTGCCGCGAGTTCGTGCGGAATACTGCCGGGGTCGTGCACGACCCTGGCGAGGAGGCGGCGGCGCACCGGGCCCACGGCGACCAGCATGGTGATCGCCGGACGTAGGACGAACTGCGGCGGCGCCAGCACGCGCAATGCCCGGGCGACAGCGACCGCTGCACGGAAGGCGATCTCCTGGTGCGGCTCCAGCCGACCGTCGCTGGTCGAGACGAGCACCAGACCGACGACGCGAACCGGGTCGAGGGTCGCGAGTCGCTGGGTGATCAGTCCGCCCAACGAATGCCCCACGACGAGTACTCGGTCGACGTCGACGTGGTCGAGCAGTCCGAGCAACGCCTCAGCGTAGGAACCGACGTTGACAGCCCGCTCCAAGGGTTCCGAACGGCCGAACCCCGGAAGGTCCACCGCGATGACCCGGTAGTCCTGGACCAGGTCGGGAATGGCCCGGTACCAGACGTTCCATGATGCGCCGAGCCCGTGGACGAGCAGCAGCACCGGTCCGTCCCCGACGTCGAGGTAGCGCATCCGGCGCCCGGCGATCACCGCATCCCGGAGTTGGTCGCGCCACTCGGCGCCACGCCAGGCCTGGTTGCCGTCGGCGCGCGCCGACCGCATGTCAGATCCTCGCCGTGATCCAGGCGATGACGGCATCGATGACGTCATCGCGCTCGGGTTCGTTGAAGATCTCGTGATAGAGACCGTCACGGATGGACAGGCTCTTGTCCCCGGAGCTGACGCGATCGTGTACGAGCCGGGCGCCCGCCGGGGACGCAACGCGGTCGTCTCCTCCGTGCAAGATGAGGAGCGGCACCGTGATCTCGTCCAATCGACGAGTCACCCGCGCGGCGCTGGCCAGGAGTTCGGCGGCCGTGCGCACCGGCACCTTGCCGCGGAACACGTGCGGGTCGTCGTCGTAGGCCTGCACGACCGACGGGTCTCGGCTGATGAGCGAGCTGTCGAGCTCGACGAGGCCGAGGCCTGGCACCACAGCGGACAGCGCGCGGGCCACGCGCGCCTGCGTCGTGGGTATGGCCGAGACATCGATGCCGGTGCCGGAGAGCACTGCTCCGACCGGCTTCGGGCGGTCGGTGAGCAGGTATTCGAGCCCCACCATGGCTCCGAGACTGTGCCCGACAAGGAACCACGCGTGCTCCGGCTGGTCGGCGGCGAGCTTGCCGCGTAGCCGGCCCAGGTCGTCGACGAGACGGGACATCCGCCCGATCTGGCCCGGCCGTCCGGACGAGCGTCCGTGGCCGCGGAAATCGACGGCGTACACGGCGATGCCGGCAGCGGCCAGCCGAGTGCCCAGATGGTCATAGCGGCCGCAATGCTCCATGCCGCCGTGCGCCAGGGCGACCGACGCCCGCAGCGGCCCCACGTCGGGGTCCGGCAGCCAGGCGCGCCAGAAGAGCGCGACGCCGTCCGCGCCCGGCAGGAAACCGTGCGGGCGACGGGTGTCCTCGGCGATGTCGGTCGTGCCTTCGCTCATGTGCGGATCTCCTCGGGTACTCGTGCTTCCGGTCCGGCGAGGGCGAGGACTTCGTCGAAGCCGTCACGCATGCAGCGCCACAGCAGCTCGACATCGCTGAACACCGCGCCGTCGGCGTTGAGACCGATACAGCAGGTGCCGACGTAGGACACCAGCGTCGCGAACAGGGACGCATTCGGCAGCGGGCCGAGCACGTACATCCGGTCGACCCGCGCGCCGGCAGCGTAGGCCGGCGCGGTCATGCCGGGTACGTTGCTCGCCGTGAGATCGACCCGGGGGGTCGCTCCGAGCGCGAGCCCGAGCAGCATTCCGGGTACTCGTCTCAATGCGGGCGCAATGGCGCCGAGCACGTCGATGGCGGGCTCGACGCGCACCGATAGGACGGCGGCGCGGATGGCAGCCATGCGCTCGACCGGGTCGGCCTCGCCGGCGGGTCCGGGGAGCAAGGCTGCGCTGAAGTGGTTGTTTCCGGGTCCGTCGTCCGGTCGCCGGATGGACACGGGCATCGCCATCGGGATGTCGCCGAGCACGATGCCCAACGCCTCGTGATATCGGCGCAACCCGCCGAGCAGGCCGGCGATGTAGGCGTCGTTCACCGACGCCTCGGCGACCCGGGCGGCCGCCTTGAGGTCCGCCAGCGAGCACTCGAGAAGCCCGTAGCGCCAGTCTCGGCTCGATTGCAGAGCCGTCAGCGGGGAAGGCTTCGTGCCAGCAGGCGGTGACAGGACCCGGCGCATCGAGCCGGCGAACTCGACGATCGCACCCGGCGCTCGAACAGTCCGCCCAACGGCCATGACGAGGCCGGCGGCACGGGCGGGTGCCCGACGCAGCCCGTCGATCGCGTCGTGCAGCGCGAGCGCCTGCGGTCCGAGTGGACCTGACTGCGGCTCGCGGGCCGTCACCGTCGGCCAGCCCGACGGCTCGGCGTGGTCGCTGTGCATGGCGGAGAACAACGCGATCATGGCGGCGCCGTCCATCAGCGAGTGGTGCGCCTTGAGAACGTAGGCAGCGCGCCCCCCGGAGAGGTTGTCCACCAAGGTGCCTGACCACAGCGGGCGGGTGAGGTCCATCGGCTCGAACGCGATCGTGCGTGCCAAGGCGAGCAGCTCCCGCTCGCCAGCCGGCTCGTGCAGTGAAAGCCGGCGGACGTGGTTGTCGAGATCGAACGACGGGTCTTCGACCCACATCGGCGTACCCGTGGGCACGGCGGGTTCGACGACTCGGCTGCGTAGTCGCGGGACGGCCGCCACGCCGCGTTCGTGCCCCGCGCGGAACCGAGCCCAGTCCGGCACCGAGTCCAGGATCTCGATGATGATGCCGCGCGAGGAGAACTCCGGGTGCCGCTCGCCGCGCCACATGAGGGCTTCGAGGTCGCTCATCCGCGAATCGCCGCCCCACGCGGCGAGAATCGCCTCGGCCGAGTCCGAGCGTCCGTTCGGGGAAGTGGTCATGCGATCTTCTCCGGCCAGACGTCCAGTGTGTGTTCGAACAGCTTTCGCACGTCGTCCGCGTGCTGCCGCACGGAGTCCAACGACCAGTCGCGTGTGTCGACGGGCGGCAGGACGGCGACGTCCACCGTCCCCGGTTGGATCGTCTTGGCGGCTCCGGGCATCAGGTCGTACGCGTTGCGCAGCACGACCGGCACGACCGGGACCCCGGCCTTGATCGCGACCCGGAAGGCCCCGGTGCGGAACCGTCCCAGCGTCGGCGTGGGACTGCGCGTGCCCTCAGGCGCGACGAACACCGACGTGCCGTCGCGCAATCGTTCCTCCAAGGTCTCCAGTCGCGCACGAGCGGCCTCGGGGTCGGACCGGTCGATGAACACGGCATTCAGCGCGCGGCCCATCAGGTACGTGGGCGGGAAGTACCGGGCCTCCTTCTTGCCCAGGCCGCTGAACCCCTGGCGCAGCAGGTGGCTGACGACCATCGCGTCCAGCCCGCTCTGGTGGTTCATGACGAAGACGGCCGGGCGGGCCGCCCAGAGGTTGTGCGCGCCCACGACCTCGACACGCACGCCTGCGGTCGCGAGGAACATGGAAAAGCCGAGGGAGGTGGCCAGCTCGTTGCCGAGGCGCTCGTCGCCCCGTAGCAGGCCGACGGCGAGCCCGGTGCCCAGGCCGAGGTTCAGACTTCCGATGGCCGCTACTGTCCCGACCGCTGCCCACAGGCCACCGCGTCGACCGCTATCCAGCTGCAGCACCGGCCACCCCTTCAGCTCGGCGACGCGCTGCAGGGAGTTCGCCGGGTTGACCGCGGTCGGCATGCTGACGGTGGACAGGAACGGCACATCCTCGTCGCCGTTGCCGTACGCGAAGCTGGAGCGCAGATCGATCGCCTGTTCCTTGCGTCGCTGGCGCACGAACTCGCGCACGGCTCGGGCCTTTGCCTCGCCCCACATCATGCCGCCGACGAAGCGGCCGGTCAGCAGGCCGTCCTCGACCTCCACCTCGGAGCAGAGGATGGACTCGATCCGCAGGTCACGGGCGATCGGGTCGACCTGGAAGCGGGTGGCTGACGACGCGATGACCACGGTGTGACCACGCCGCTGATGCGCGCGCACGAGTTCGCGGGCCTGCGAGCGGATGGTGCCGCCGGTGCGTTGGACGAACAACCGCTCGCCCAACTCGACCAGATCCTCTTCGGTCTGGCCGCGCAGGCCCGACACCCCGACATCGCCGAGCCTGCCCTGGTCTCCGCCGAGCTTCGTGTCGGCGACCAGTCCCAAGGTTCGCAGCAGTTCCGCGGGGCCCACCTGACGGTTGCGCAATCGGTGCGCATAGAACGCCGCGGCGGTGAACCCGTCGACGATCGTGCCGTCGAGATCGAAGAACGCGGCCACCTGTGGGCCGGCCGGCGCGTCGGCGATCCGATGCAGCCCCTCGTCGAAAGTCAGGTCGATCACTGCTGGGCCTCTTCCTGCTCGCGCGCAAGTTGCGCCATCTCGGCGAGGCGAGCGCGCAGTGCGCCGAGCTCGCGCGCGAACTCCTGCCTGCGCCGCGAGAGTTCCGGACCACCGGCACCGAGCAGCTGGCGGTGTGCGGCCGCCTGCAGGGCGGTCCGGACCACTTCGGTCGAGACGGAGTCCGAGGTGCGCAGTCGGTGCTGCATCAGGCGCTGGCGGGCCACGCCGAAGCACTCCAGGACAAACGCGTTGACGTCGATCGTGGCGTCGGGCGGCGTCGTGGCCAGCCGGTCGGCGACGACGGCATAGATCTCGACGAACGACGCGAGTACGCGGTGCGCGAGGTGCGGTTCGGCCTGGGCGAGCATCCGGCGGGCACGGTCGGGATCCGTGATGCGCTGCGCCCAGCCCTCGTCGATGAGCGCCAGTTCGCTCTCCAGGTTCTCCCGGTACGCCTGCTTGTCGGGGAAGAAGAACTCGAACTTGAACAGGTCGCGCAGCCGGAGCGCCTCGTCCCACGCGTCGGCTTCCGTCACGATGGTCCCGTTCGCCGCGCTTGCCAGGACGAGCTCGACGACCGCCCGGTCGACGAGCAGGTGCACGAGGCTGTTGCGGTAGAAGGCCGCTTCGAGGTGACGGTTGGGCGAGATGCCCCAGACGGGCTCAAGGCCGCCGTCGTACGCCAGGACGATGCCACGTTCGGTCAACCAGTCGAGGGTCCTGCGCAGCTCGGACGTCTCGGACAGGTCACCGGTCACGACGATCTTCCGGCGGGCGAAGTAGTCGAGGTAGGGCGCGACGACGCGGCGGATCTCCGGCAGGGTCAACGCCCGGTCGTCGACGCCGAGCAGGGCCAGGGTGACGAGAGCCGTCTGCGTGACCGGCGTCGCCTGGTTGATGCGGTGGCTTACCTCGAACGCCACCTTCTCGATCCGGAGCCGAGCTTGCCGCCCTTCCTCCGACTGGCTCGACGCGTCCGCCGCCGCAAGGGCCGCGCGCAGGGACAGCGGTTCGCCCAGGCACAGGTGAACCGCGCCGAAGCCCTGGCCGGCGGATCGCGGGAAGTTCAGCAGCCAGCTGAACGATTCCGGCTTCTTCGTCGATCCCTGCTGCTCGCTGATGAGCGCCGTGACTTCGGGCAGCCCGTCGTACACGATCGACATCGGTACGAGGTACATGTCGACATCGCTGGGCAGGCCCTCGAAGCCGTCGACGAGGTAGGTCAGCAGCCCGTACTTCGGTGGCCGGAGTTTGCCGGTGCGGGTGCGGCCGCCCTCGATGTACCACTCGAGGTTCTGTCGCTGCCGGATGAGCTGGCCGATGTATTCGCGCAGTACGAACTTGTACAGCGGGTCGTTGCCGATCGACCGGCGAAGGATGATGTTCCCGGTGCGGCGGGTCCACTCACCCATCGGCCAGAACGACATGTTGTCGCCGGCGAAGCAGTGGTTCGACGGGAAGCCGTTCGCGAGCAGCGTCGACCGCGTGACGAACGGATCGAGGTAGGACCGGTGGTTCGGCAGGAAGACGAGCGCATGCCTCCGGTTGAGGACACGCAGCGCCTCGAGCCGGTCCTTGTCGATACCGATCTCGTAGGCGCGCAGCAGGAAGTTCCCGAAGCGGTTGAAGGTGTTGACGGCGACTCGGCCATGGGTCGCCGCCATCTCCTTCAGATACTTGTCAGCGCGGGCCCGCACGACGCTGATGTCCTCGCCGAGCTGATCGGCGATGTCCCGGAGCGCGGACTCGAACCGCGGATCGGATCGCAGGTCCGGCCGGACGAGCTCGGGCAGGATCGCCGACGCGGCATCCGGGCGACTCGTGAGGCTCACCCCGCCGCCGCCTCGGTCGTCGGCATGGACCTCAGGAGGCCGCGGAAGGCGCGGCTCGGCGGCTGGTGGCCGTGCGTCACCAGGTACACCTCACGCGAGATCGGCATATCGATGCCGTACTGCTCGGCGAGATCGTTGACCACTGCGGACGTCTTGACGCCTTCGGCGACCATCTTCATGTCTCGGTTGATCTCCTCGATGGTGAGGCCGCGCGCGAGTTGCTCGCCGACCTGGCGGTTGCGGCTGTAGGGACTCATGCAGGTGGCGATGAGGTCGCCCATGCCGGCAAGGCCGGCGAAGGTCTCCGGGCGCCCGCCCATCGCGACGCCGAGGCGGGTCATCTCGGCCAGGCTCCGGGCGATGACCGTGGCGCGGGTGTTGTCACCGGCGCCCAGACCCTGGGCCATGCCGGCGGCGATGGCCACGACGTTCTTCAGGGCGCCGCACAGCTCCGTACCGATGACGTCCGTCGTCGTGTAGACGCGGAACATCCGGCTGTGGATGACACGCTGCAAGGCGGCGGCGAGGCGTTCGTCCGGCATGGCGATGACGGCGGCCGCCGCCAGACCCTGCACCACCTCGACGGCGATGTTGGGGCCGCTCAGCACGCCGGCCGGATGACCAGGCAGTACATCGGCGACGATCTGCGTCATGCGCAGGCGCGAGGAGGTCTCGAGGCCCTTGGTCAGGCTGACGATCGGGACCCACGGGCGCAGATACGGTGCCAGGTCGCTCAGGACGGCCCGGAACCCGCTCGACGGCACGGCCATGAGGATCACGTCAGCCGACCGCGCGGCCTCCCGTGGATCGGCCGTGGCCGTCAGCCGCGGGTCGAGCGGGAGGTCGTCGAGGTAACGCTCGTTGGTATGCCAGTCGCACACCTCCCGCGCCGTGTCGGAGTTGCGCGCCCACAAGGTGGTCGGCGTGTTCCCGGCGACGATCGACCCGACGGTCGTCCCCCACGACCCCGCGCCGATGACCGACACCGCTGGGATCGCAACCATCGCCCCTCATTTCCGTGATGATCCGGACAACGTTCTCTTCGAGACGCCGCCTACCTGCGCCTGTGCCGGCGAGCTGCAGGGCAGCGAACGGAGCCGGCCCGATAACCGCCGAGCTTCGAGACGCGCATGCCGGCGAGCTGCCCGGTCACGACCTGCGCTGTTCCCACAGGTTTGACGAGCTCCGAACGTGACACCTTCGCGGTCACGCTCAGCGGCCCCGAGACGCACGCACGCGAACTGCAGGTCGAAGATCCGTGCGTCGTTCTCGGCGAGCATCGCGATCCGGTCATCCGGGTGGGCGCCGGTCGCCTGCAGCCGGGCCGCGAGCCGCCCGGCGCGTTCCTCGAGCTGCGAACACGTCACCGTCGACTGAGCCGCGTCCGGTTCGACCGGGATGTGTGCGATTTCGCCAGCTTGAACGGTCGACCGTCGGCTCGCCCGGTCAGTCAGCATGGCTTTCCTTCGCATCATCGCGGAGTCGGGTGACAGGAATACTGTAGACAGTTGATGTCAGACTGTCGAGACTCGCGCGGGTCGTGCGTATTCCGGATCTTCGACGACGAGAACCTCGGTGAGAGTGAGGGCGCTCCGCGTCAGCACAGATCGAGAACTGTCGGGATGCGATCACCTGTGTCGAGTCGCGCTCGGAGCTTGATCGGGATCGTGTCGGTGTCTGGGGTATCTCCTACAGCGGTGGGCATGTCCTGATCTTGAGTGCCATCGATCCGCGGGTGAAGTGCGCGGTCTCGAACCTGGCGGTGGTGAACGGTCTGAACGCGATGCGTCTGACGCACGGGACCGCTCGTTTCCGTGAGCTCTCGGCGTCGGTCCTCGAGAACCTGCGCCGGCCCTCAACCGCTTCAGTGACCCCGCCTACCGGCTGCTCGCCCAGATCGAGCGCCGGATCGGGAGCGAGAGCTCGGTCCTGGCCACCTATCGGCGGGCGGTGGCGTCGCTCGAGGAGCTCGGACTCGAGCCGGGCGACGCGCGCCGGCTCCTGGTGGACGGCCGCGCACTGGGTGCGTGAGCCGGTGGGGGACCGGGTCTCGGCAGGGTGCTGAGCACCCGACCACCGGCTTCCACTGGGAGCGCTCCTGCCGAGCCGAGGGAGCGTTCTCCCGGAGCCACATGTACCGCCGGGATGAGCCGGTCCTCCGCGCGGCAGGGCTCGTCGGTAACGAGGGCGATAACGCTCGCGGGGGAGGCTGCCAGGCATGTGACGCCCGCCGCAGGGGCGGGCCCGGTGCGCCACCGGGCTGGACCCATCGAGATCGGAGCTGCCGTCGTGCTGACCGAAGCAGGAGTGCTCTGGAAGATCGGAGAGCCCTGGTCCGTCGAGGAGATCGAGCTCGGTGACCCGGTGCCGGGGGAGGTCCAGGTCAAGCTGGCCGCGACCGGACTCTGCCACTCGGACGACCACCTCCGGACCGGGGACATGCCCTCCGAGCTCCCGCTCGTGGGTGGGCACGAGGGCGCCGGAGTGGTCACCGCGGTGGGAGCGGGGGTCACGTCGGTGGAAGAAGGCGATCACATCGTCCTCGCCTTCATCCCCGCCTGTGGTCGCTGCAAGTTCTGCTCGCGGGGCCAACAGAACCTGTGCGACTTCGGTGCCCAACTCATGACCGGGGCCGCCATCGCTGACGGCACCTACCGTGCGAAGGCGCGCGGGCAGAACCTCGGGCGCGCCTGTCAGCTCGGGACCTTCAGCAGGTACGTGACGGTGCACGAGTCGTCGGTCGTCAAGATCCCGGAAACCATGCCGCTGCGGCAGGCGGCGCTGCTCGGGTGCGGCGTCACCACCGGATGGGCTTCGGCGGTGTACGCGGGCGACGTCGAGCCGGGCGACATCGTGGTCGTCATCGGGATGGGCGGGATCGGGACGTCCGCGGTCCAGGGAGCCCGCATCGCGGGTGCATCAGCCGTCGTCGTCGTCGATCCCTCCGACTTCAAGCGGGAGTCGGCCACGACCTTCGGCGCCACGCACGTGGCCCGGAGCACCGAGGAGGCCCGCGCGATCATTGCACCCATGTCCAACGGCCAGGGGGCGGACAAGGTCGTGGTGACCGTGGGTCTCAACCACGGAGACGAACTCGGCGACGCCATGTCGCTGGTGTCCAAGGGCGGCAAGCTCGTCCTCACCGCGATCACCCCGATGCACGAAACCAAGGTCACGCTCGGCCTGATGGAGATGACCCTCTGGCAGAAGTCGCTCGTCGGGACGTTGTTCGGTTCCGCGAACCCGAGGGTGGACATTCCGAAGCTCTGCCAGCTCTACCTCGACGGTCAGCTTCTGCTCGACGAGATGATCACTCGAACCTATGAGCTCGACGAGCTGAACCAGGGCTACGAGGACATGCTGGCGGCCAAGAACATCAGAGGACTGGTCGTCCTCGACCCGTCCCTCTGAACCGGGGATACCGCCTCGACGGATCGTCGCCGGTCCTGCGCAGGACCGACGGCCACCACGGCGCCCCCGATGGCGCAGCTCGGGGGCGCGGTTGTGTGCGGCGGGACGGAGGCACGCCCCTCCCGGACCTCCTCGTGCGACGGTCCGGGATCGACCAGCATCCTGCTGCGGTGCGCGTGAGTCGCGTACGGCCGCGACACCTGGTGCTGTCACGCACCCAGTGAACGGCCGCATCGGGTCCGGAGGGCATCGTGCTCGGGTCCTCCCGGCCTGACGCGGGAAGAACGCCACTGGAGCAGCTTCGACGTGCTCCAGTGGCTTCCTGCTCGTCGCGCCAGGCAGACCTCTCAACCCTCTCCTCGCTCGATCGTCGTGGCTGCAGTCAGAGTTGGTTTCCGACGTTGGGTCCGAGTGAGCCGTCGGGGAGGACGACGCGGTGGCCCCAGACGCTGGCGCCGGGGACGCCGGCCTGGTGGACCTGGCTCCAGTCGGCGGTGTCGTCGACGCGGCGGCCGCCGGCGCCGTACTCGATGTCCCAGCCGGAGGGGGTCTGGGTGTAGAAGGAGACGACGTGGTCGTTCCAGTGCTTGCCCATGCTGATGCTGACCGGTCCGGCGCCGTCGAGGCATTTGTCCTGGGCGCGGCCGACGTCGTCGATGTCGTCGACCTCGATCATGAGGTGCATGAGCTGTGGCGGGGCGTCGTCGGGCAGGACGCCGAGCATGCCGAGGCTGTGCTGGCGGGGGTTGACGCCGAAGAAGGCGGTTTTCTGGAAGGTCGTCTCCCGCAGGTGCATGCCCATGACGTCCTGGTAGAAGGCGATTTCTTCTTCGGCTTTGCCGACGATGAGGGTGGCGTGGCCCATGCCCTGGTCGCCGGTGACGAACCGGACGCCGATGGGGGAGATGAAGGTCGGACGGGTTCGATGTGGCCGCCGTAGAACACTTCGCTGTGCACGCCGGCGGGGTCCTGGAACCGGTACGCCTTGGTGGCGCCGCGCAGCGCGAGACCCTCCGCATCCACCGGCTCGATCTTGACGCCGGCGTCCTGGAGGCGGGTCAGGGCTTCTTCCCAGGTCTTCTCGGTGGGGTATTCCCAGCCCAGGGTGAAGGAGGGTGTGTCGTTGGGCTGGACGACGATGCGGCTGAGCCGGTCGTCCATCCGGAATCGCAGGACGCCGGGGGCGGTGTCCCCGGGCATGAGTCCGATGACGTTCGCGCCGTAGGTGCGCCACTGCTCGACGGTCGGCTGGGGGTCCCGATCAAGGTGTAACCCCGGCCGTACGGAGGGACCATCGTGGTTTCCCTGCGTCGCGGATTGGCGGTCGATGGGGTCTGGTGCGACTGTATACACCTGTGTTGGACTAGCCAAGGGGACGTCAAGAGCACTCCTGACGTCGGCCGGCCACGTAGTAGATGGACGAACAACGGCGGCAACGGGAGCTTCTGGTGTCTGGACAACTGCAGGGCAAGGTCGCGGTCATCACGGGCACCGGGGGAGGGATGGGACGCGAGGCCGCCCTGACCTTCGCCCGTGAGGGCGCCAAGATCGTCGGCTGCGACCTCAAGGTCGACGGGAACCTCGAGACCGTGGACCTGGTCGAGTCCCAGGGCGGCGAGATGACCGGCCTGCAACCTCTCGATCTCTTCGACGAGAGCGAGGTGGAACGGGTCATGGCGACGGCCGAGGAGACCTACGGCGGCATCGACATCCTCTACAACAACGCCGGGGTCTTCCGGAAGGGGACGATCGAGGAGCAGAGTTACGAGGACTTCGAGTTCTCGCTGCGAGCAGAGGTGTCGACGGTCTTCCTCGCGACCAAGCATGCCGTCCCGCGGTTCCGGCGTCGAGGCGGCGGGAGCATCATCAACGTGGGATCCATCGCGGGCATCCTGGGGACGTCCCAGCCGGGGAACCTCCCGGGCTCCATGGTCCATTGTCTGACCAAGGCGGCGGTCATCCGCTTCACCGAAGTGGCCGCGATCGAGCTCTCACCGCTCAACGTCCGGGTCAACGTGGTGTCACCCGGGGTCGTCCTCACCCCACAGCTCGTTCCCTTCATCGGAGAGAGCGGCGACAACGCGATGGCGTCCGAGCTCATCGCCTGCGGGGTGGTCCCCCGTGTCGGGCGCGCCGAGGACGTCGTCAGCGCCGCGTTGTTCCTCGCCGGCGACGGCGCGAGCTACATCACCGGGGCGAACCTCAGTGTCGATGGCGGTTGGCGGGCCTCGGGGGGACGCGGTGTGCCCGACCCGCGCGTGGCCGCGGCCCTGTCCGCGACGGTGCCGGGCTACGGCACCTGACGAGGTCGTTCGTGAGTGCGGGCGAGGGCGCCGGATCCCTCGACCGCTACCGCCGACAGCAGGTGTAGTGAGTAGGGACGTCGGGTCACGCGGGCCGCACCGTGAAGACCATGCGCGGATTGAGGACAACATGACCGTCGAGAACTCCGTCCACAGCGGTGCGGTTGCCGCGACCCTCTCCGAGATCTCCGAGAGCAGTGTTCCGCCCTCCCTCTACTGGGACCAGGACCTGTTCCGGGAGGAGATGGATCTCATCTACCGCACGACATGGGTGTATGTCGGGCACGAGAGCGAGGTCGCCACCCCGGGATCCTTCTGTCGGAAGAAGGTGGCCGGACAGGAACTCGTGATGACCCGGGACCCGGCGGATCAGGTGTCGGTGTTCTTCAACCGTTGCAGCCACCGCGGGAACCTGGTGTGCATGCAGGCGTCGGGAGAGTCGCGCTCGCTGCGTTGTGCCTACCACGGCTGGGCCTTCGGGATGGACGGAGCGCTGCGTGCGGTCCCGCGTCCGGATGCCTACGGCGAGCGCATCGGCGGCAAGCGGGCAGCACTCGGCCTGAGCCGACCGGCCGAGACCCGGTCGTACGGCGGGTTCGTGTTCTGCCGCTTCGAGGACGACCCGACCGCGCCGACCTTCGACGATTACGTGCGTCCCATCCGGCCGGCGATCGACCGGCTGCTCTCCCTGTCCCCGGACGGCCGGGTCTCTCTGTCCGGCGGATGGGTGGGGCACAAGCTGCACTGCAACTGGAAGATGGTCGTGGAGAGCAACGTCGACAACTACCACATCAATTTCGTCCACCGGTCACTGCTCGAAGCGGTCCCCGGTGCGTTCGAATCGGAGGAGGACTGTTCGGTCGTCGACCTCGGCATGGGTCACACCGAGATCGACTTCCGCCGGCAGTACCGTCGCATCGGCAAGCCGCTCCACTGGTCGGGAGTCACGAACCCTGCCAAGCTCGGCGATTACGTGCCTCGGATGGCCGAGAAGTACGGTGCAGCACGAAGCGAGCAGGTCCTCGTCGACGGACCGCCGCACGTGATGGTCTTCCCCAACCTCTTCCTCTCGCAGATGAACGTCATGGTGATCGACCCGGTCGGGGCCGAGGAGTCGACGGCGTTCACCACCCCGGTCTTCCTCTCGGGGGCTCCGGAGCTGAACCGCCGCACGGCGCAACAGTGTTCAGCCGCCATGGGGCCCGCCGGCATGATCGTCGCGGACGATGCCGAGATCGGGGAACGGAACCAGCTCGCCCTCCACACCGTCGCACCCGCCGCTCTCGATCTCTCCCGCGGACTCGAGCGCGAGGTGACCGTCGAACAGGACGGGTCGACATCCTCTCCCCACGGCGGCGACGAGACGTCGCTGCGCGCGATCTGGCGGACGTATCGCGCACTGATGAGCCGGCGCGAGGCCGCGCAGTCGGGCGGCCGGCCGTGATGAGCCCGGAGCCGGCAGGCCACGATCCGGATACCGAACGCTTCAACCAGGCGGCGGGCGACGGCCACTATCTGCTCAAGAGATGCCGCACGTGCCAGACGAACAACGAGCCGTCGCTGATCGCCTGCAAGCACTGTGGAAGCACCGCGGACCTGGAGTACATCGACGCTGAGGGACGGGGCGTCCTCGTGTCCCTGACACGCGTGAACCGGAGCTTCGATCCCGACCTCGACGTGCCCCTCCCGCTGTTCCTGGCCGTGGCCCGGCTCCAGGAGGGACCACTGGCGGTGGGTCGACTCCCGCATGACGACGATGCACCACGCCCGTCGATCGGGGACGAGATCGAAGTGCGTTTCGAGCAGCGGGAGGACGCCATCGCGGTCCCGTACTTCCACGTCCTCGGTCACGCCGCGCGGAGCGATCGGACTGCCGGCTGACCGGTGGGCTCCGTGCCGCGGGACCTCAGCGTTGGACGACGATGCCGCGTCGCACGAGGTCCTCGACGTCCCGGCGACTTCCCCAGGTCTCGATCACCTCGCGGGTGTGCGCTCCGGCTGGTGGCCGAGGTGGCAGCGCGGGGGAGGGACGCCCGACGAAGCGGGGAGCGGGAGCGCTCATGGGGAGCCCGTCCTCGTCGGGGCGCACCGTGCCGCGAGCCGCCACCTGCTGATGGGCAGCCGCCTCCAACATCGACAGAACCGGGGCCACACAGGCGTCGGTCCCACTGAAGACGGTCTCCCAGTGGGCGCGTGACTCGCTGCGGAAACGGGCCGCGATGGCCGCCCGGAGTCGGGGCCAGGAGGCCGGATCGTCGCGCGAGCCGTCGTTCGGGGTCAGGCCGAGCTCGCTCGCGAAGAGGTCGTAGAACTTCGACTCGAGCGCACCGACGGACATGAAACCGCCATCGGCCGTCTCGTAGACGTCGTACCACGGGAGTCCGGAGTCGACCATGTTGCTGGCGCGCTCCTGGGACCACGAACCGTCGCGGGCGAACTGGAAGAACGGTTCCATCAACGCGGCGGCGCCGTCGACGATGGCGGCGTCGATCACCTGGCCCCGCCCGGTGCGCGCCGACTCCCACAGGGCAGCCAGGACGCCGGCGACCAGGAACATCCCCCCGCCTCCGAGATCCCCGACGAGCGCCAAGGGGATGGTCGGCGGCTGGTCGGCGCGCCCGATCGCGTGCAGCGCCCCGGTCAGGGAGATGTAGTTGACGTCGTGGCCGGCGGCGTCGGCCCAGGGTCCGTCCTGCCCCCAACCGGTCATCCGCCCGTAGACCAGCGCAGGATTCCGGGCGTGGCAGTCGGACGGCCCCACCCCGAGCCGCTCGACGACGCCGGGTCGGAAGGGATCGAGCATGATCGAGGCCGTAGCGGCCAGGTCGAGAACGAGGTCCCGGCCTTCCGTAGTACGGAGGTCGATCGCTACGGACCTCTTTCCCTGTGCGAGCAGGAGCGGCGGGGCGAGCGGATCGCGGGCCGCATCGACCTGGTCCACACGGACGACGTCCGCGCCCATGCCGGCGAGCTGCAGGGCGGCGAACGGAGCCGGTCCGATACCGCCGAGCTCCAGGACGCGCACACCGGCGAGCGGTCCGGTCACGACAAGCGCTCCTCCCAGAGCCTGAGGAGCTCGTGACGGGAGACCTTCGCCGTCACGCTGCGTGGGAGCTCGTCCACAATGAGGAGTTCCGAGGGCAGCTTGAACCGTGCGATGCGTTCCGCGCCAAACTCGCGAACGGCCGCGAGTGTGATCTCTCGGCCCTCCTCGGGGACCACCACGGCCAGCCCCGTCTCACCCCACCGCTCGTGAGGTATCCCGACCACCCCGACGTCGGCGATCCCGTCCATCCCCAGGAGCACGGTCTCCACCTCGGCGGGGTAGACGTTCTCGCCGGCAGATCGGTACATCTCCTTGAGCCGGGCGACGATGTGCAGCTCGCCGAACTCGTCGATGACGCCGGCGTCGCCGGTGCGGAACCACCCGTCGGTGAAGAAGGGCGTCGAGTCGAGATTCCAGTAGCCGGGGGTGACACCCGGGCCGCGGACGAGGATCTCGCCGACCTCGCCCTGCGCGCACTCGCCACCGTCGGGGTCTGAGATGAGGACGTCGTGGTGCGGCAACACGGGCCCCGACGTTGCGCGGTCGGCGGCGGTGGGGTCGTCGGTCTGCACGATCGCGACGTGGGGTCCCAGCTCCGATCCGCCGTAGCCCAGACGCAGGAACAACCCGCGTTCGCTCCACGCGCGGTACACGCCGGGAGCTGCTGGGCCCCAGGCGCCGGTGACCATGGTGTGCAGCGTGGGGAACGTCGCCTCCTCGAATTCGGGCAGCTCCATCATCCGCTCGAGGTTCTGGAGCACCGCGGCCGAATGGGTCGCGCCGAACTCGGCGTCCGTGAGCAGACGGAGCGCCAACCGGTGATCGAAGCGGTTCATCGTCGTCACGCGGCCACCCCAGTACAGAATGGCGTTGTTCAGGGTGTTCAGCCCTCCCGCATGGAACATCGGTAGGAAATTGAGGGCATGAGCGTACCGGTCAGCAGCGCGGGCCGCGTGCGCGAAATTGTTGGCGTGGTTCGTCAAGTTCCTGTTGGTGCACATGACTCCCCTCGGTCGCCCGGTGGTCCCGGAGGTGTAGAGGACGTGGGTCACCGCGTCCGGGTCGAGCGTGCTCCTCCGGAGCGGATTCGTCTGGTCGGCCAGTGCCTGCTCGTAGCTGCTCGAGGAGTCGCCCCACGTGAGGCGGACGATGGAGGAGCCCGCCAGCTCGTCCCCGGCCTCGGCCCACTGGTCGCACGTCACGAGCACGACCGGGGTGCAGTCGGCGACGAGCTCCTTGAGCTCGGGCATCGCTAGCCGCCAGCTGAGGGGAACGAAAACAGCCCCGAGACGCATACACGCGAACTGCAGCTCGAAAATCCGAGGGTCGTTGTCGGCGAGCATCGCGATCCGGTCACCCGGGTGGGCGCCGGCCGCCTGCAGCCAGGCCGCGAGCCGCCCGGTGCGTTCCTCGAGCTGCGACCACGTCACCGTCGGCCCGGTCGCGTCCGGTTCGGCCGAAGCGAGCGCGATCTCGTCGGCTCGGACGATCGACTGCCGGGCCACCCAATCAGTCAGCATAGCGTTCCTTTGCACAACACCGTGGAGTCAGGTGCGACTACTGTAGACAGTTTGCACCTGGTGTGTCGAGCCTCTCACTGAAGGCCCGTGTCCGGCCCCTCGGACACAGGGTCCGGCGTGTCCAGCGGGTTCGGTCGACCGGCGAGGAAAGACATGGCTGTTGGAGCCAGGCGTCTCTCCTCGAGCAGCGGCCGCGGGGGGTCGTGGCCGGGCCCCGTCGGGGGTGCGGGAACTCTCGCACCCCGCCGGGAACGAGCCCGGTCACGGAGTGAGTGCGTCCCGGAGGCGGAACTTCTGGACCTTTCCGCTGGCCGTCCTCGGTAGCGAGGGAACCAGCTCGAGGCGTTCCGGGAGCTTCTGACGAGCGATGTGGCGTGATGTCAGGAACGACGTCAGGTCACCGAGGCTCAGCGTGGACCGCCCGTCCTGCGCCACGACGAACGCGCACACCCGTTCGACGAGGACCGGGTCGGGTGCCCCGACGATCGCGACGTCGGCCACCCCGGGGTGCTCGAAGAGCAGGTCCTCGATCTCCTTTGCGGAGATGTTCTCCCCGCCGCGGATGATGATGTCCTTCTGGCGGCCCGTGATGGTGACGAAGCCGTCGGTGTCCACGGTCGCGAGGTCGCCGGTCCGGAACCACCCCTCGGTCGTGAACGCCTCGTCGTTGAGCTTCGCGTCGAGATAGCCGACGAACAGCTCCGGCCCACGGACCAGCAGACTGCCGGCGGTGCCGGGCGGGAGATCGCGGTCGTCCTCGTCGACGACGCGTGCCCGGGCGAGCCCGATGATCCGGCCGTCGGTCGTGGCCCGTCGCTCCAGCGGGTCGCCGTCGTTGCTCGCCGAGAGCGTCGGGAACTCCGTGGAGCCGTACACCCGTGTGCAGGTCGCTCCGAGCAGGCGTTCGCCCTGTCGGATGAGCTCGGGGGGGACGTCGGCCCCACCGCAGCCGAAGACGCGCAGCGTGGGGAGCTGGCGGTGCTCGTCGTCCCCGCCGTGCACCAGGCCGTGCAGGAAAGGGGTCGCGGCGATCATGAAGGTGCACCCGTGCCGGTCGATCGCCGTCCGGGCCCGGGCGGGATCCCAAACGTCCTGGAGCACCAGTGTCGTCCCGAGCATGAACGGCAGATGCAGTCCGTACAGCACTCCCGTGATGTGGGGGAGCGGTGATGGCATGAACACCACGTCGTCGGGGCCGAGGTCGAACAGGTCGATGATCGAGCGGTCCTCGTACCCGAGGGTCTCGTGCGTGTGCAGTGCGCCCTTCGGGTCGGCCGTTGTCCCGGATGTGTAGAGGAGCAGGACGACGTCGTCCGCCGTGCCAGGCGGCGGCGGCGCGAGTTCGGCGGCCGGCCCGCCCAGTAGCGCGTCGAAGCCGTCCGGGCGGTCCTCCCCAGCACGCGCCACGACGACGTGGGCGAGATCCGGCAGGTCCGGCCGCAGCGCGTCGATCATCGCGACGTAGTCGTGACCCCGGAAGGTCGACGGGACCACGAGGACCCGGGCGCGGGACTGTTCGAGGATGAAGGCGACCTCGCGCTCCCGATAGATGGGGATGATCGGACCGGACACGGCTCCCAGGCGAATCGTCGCGTGGTGGACGACCACCGCCTCGATCCAGTTGGGGAGCTGCCAGGCGACGACGTCACCCGGGCCGACACCGAGGCGTCGGAGCCCGGAGGTGGCGGTGCGGATCATCTCGGCGAGTTCGCCGTAGGAGGTCGACCGGTCACCGTCGACGATGGCCACACGGTCGGGGGTCGAGCGGGCGACCAGGTCGACGTGGTCGGAGAGCAGCTCCGCGGACCACGCGCCCGTCGAGCGGTTCTCCTCGATCCGCTTCCGGTCGAGTCGAGTCGCGCTGATCATGGTCCTCCACCTCGCCGTGACGACGGCCCGGCGTTGCGCCCCGCGCGCCGAGCAACATGCCTCGCCCTCGGGTCGCTCCTTGGACTCGACGGCGGTTCCGAGTAGTGTAGACAGTATGACTACATCGTGGAGTGCTCCAGGGAAAACTGATCTGGAGAGCGCCGCGGATGCACGGCGGCCTGCGGTGACGCGTCCCCCGGACCGGGTGATCGATTTCA
>NZ_JBTWNF010000034.1:0-20359 GCF_054796175.1 Actinomycetospora sp. C-140
CGAGCTCTTCCGGACCCTCTCCAACCCACCCTCCGCAGCTTGACATGCATAGAAGCGTCACTCGATGGCGGGCGTCAGCCGAGGTCGCCGCGCCGGACCGCGCGGCGCTCGAACCACAGCGTCATCGCCGGCGGGATGCTCGCGGCGAGGGCGAGCAACGTCGTCCCCGCACCCCACCGGAACGCCCGGGCCGTCACGAGCGTGATCACCACGTAGGCGACGAAGAGGGCCCCGTGGATCGGCCCGAACACGCGCACCCCGACGTCGTCGAACACGACGAGGTACTTGAACACCATCCCGATCAGCAGCCCGATCCACGAGCAGGCCTCGGCGATCGCGATGGCGCGGAAGGCGCGGGCGAGGACCAGCGCACGGGGGCCGGGGAGCACGGTCGACACGCGATCGACTCTGCCCGGCGCGGCGCCGGTCGGCGCGGGGAGGCGGCGAGCGTCACGGCGGTGAGCGAACGCGGAGTTCGTGCGCATAGAAGCAGCGAACAGCGCGTTCGCTGCGGCCCCGCGGGGCACGCCGGTCAGCGCGGCGAGGCGTCAGCGCGGGGAGGCGGCGACCGTCACGCGCGGACGCCCGCCACCGGACAGGAACGCCGCCAGCGCCCGTCCCTCCTCCGCCACGGCGGTCCGCTCGGCGCGGGTGACGCGGCGCAGCGGACTCACGGTGACGACGTCGTCGGCGACGGCCCAGGTCGCCGCGACCCGCCCGTCCACCAGCACGAACCGGGCCCCGGACACCGAGAGCCCGCGGTGAGCGTCGTCGATGAAACGGGAGCGGTCGTCGTAGCCCAGCACGAGGTTGTCGAAGGCGGGAAGGAAGCGGACCGGCGCGGGAGTGTCGGGGTCGGGTCGCGGGGCGTCGGGCAGGTCGAGGAGCTCGCGGCCCCGCTCGTCGCGGAACGCGACGAGCCGGTCCCGGACGGCCGCCACCGCGGCCGGCAGGCCGGCGAGCCCGGACCACGCACGCAGGTCCGCCGACGCCGCCGGGCCGTACGCCGCGAGGTAGCGCAGGACGAGCGCCTGGCCGACGGGATCGTCGCCGTCCGCGGCCGGCGGGTCCACGGGGCGACCGAGCCACGTGCTCATCGCGACGCTGCTCGCCGGGCCCGCCCGGCGCCACAGCCCGCGCGGCGGGACCTGGGCCAGCGGGACGAGGCAGCTCACCGCCTCCCCCAGCACGCGCGGCGGCACGTCGGGCCAGCGGTCGGCGAGCGCTCGGCCGGTGGCCGGGAGCGTGGCCGGCTCCGAGGCGAGAGCCCCGCCCCCGGCCGCGGCGAGCTCGTCGAGGTCGACGCCGGCGAGCTCGGTCCGGTACACCCCGAGCAGGCGCTGGAGCAGCATCGCGTCGTGGCGCGACCGCCACGCCAGCGCGTCGTCGGCGGTGACGAGGTGGACGGTGCGGCGCATGAGGTGGGTCCGCACGACACGGCGGGCGGCGAGCAGGTCGGAGAACGCGTCCGGGTCGAACCCGGCGACCCGCGACCACAGCCCGGTGTAGGGCTCCTGCGGCTCCTGGGCCTGCAGCCCGCCGAGGTGCGCGACGGCGTCGAGGGCGCCGACGTCCGACCGCGCGAGCAGGAACTGCCGTGCGAGCGCGGCCCGGTTCAGCGCGCGGCGGTCCAGGACGGTCACGGCGGCAGCCTGACAGGGCGGGCACCGGGCCGTCCCGCGTAACCTCGTGACACGTGCAGTTCCTCGACGGCGATCGCCCGAGCCACGACCTGACCTACGACGACGTCTTCCTCGTCCCGACCCGCTCGGACGTGGCGTCCCGCTTCGACGTCGACCTGGGCGTCGCCGACCCGTCCGGGGCCACGATCCCGATCGTCGCGGCGAACATGACCGCGGTCAGCGGCCGCCGGATGGCCGAGACCCTGGCGCGCCGGGGCGGGCTCGCCGTCATCCCGCAGGACGTCGACCCCGCGGCCGTGGCCGACATCGTCGCGGGCGTGAAGTCGCGCCACACCGTGTGGGACACCCCGGTCGTGCTGCACGCGGGCGACGCGGTCGCCGACGCGCTGAACCTCGTCTCGAAGCGGGCCCACGGCGCGGTCGCGATCGTCGACGAGGACGGCCGCCCGGTCGGGGTGGTCCGCGAGTCGGCGTGCAGCGGCGTCGACCGCTTCACCCGCCTCGCCGACGTCATGACCCCGGCGCTGGCGCTGCCGGTGACCACCGCGCCGCGCGAGGTCTTCGACGTCCTGCAGGACCCCGCGCACGCCGGGGCCCCGGCGCTCGGCGTCACCGACGACGGGCGGCTCGCCGGCATCCTCACCCGCACCGGTGCCCTGCGCGCCGAGGTGTACCGCCCCGCCGTCGACGCCGACGGGCGCCTGCGGATCGCCGCGGCGCTGGGGGTCAACGGGGACGTGGCGACGCGGGCCAAGGAGCTGAGCGCGGCCGGCGTCGACGTCCTCGTCGTCGACACCGCCCACGGCCACCAGGAGAAGATGCTCACCGCGCTGGCCGCGGCCCGGGGCGCGGTGCCGGAGGCCGTGATCGTCGCCGGCAACGTCGTCACCGCCGACGGGACCCGCGACCTGGTGGCGGCGGGCGCGGACGTCGTCAAGGTCGGGGTCGGGCCGGGCGCCATGTGCACGACCCGGATGGCGACCGGCGTCGGCCGCCCGCAGTTCAGCGCGGTCGCCGAGTGCGCCGCGGCCGCCCGCGTCGCCGGGGCGCACGTCTGGGCCGACGGCGGCGTCCGGCATCCCCGCGACGTCGCCCTCGCCCTCGCCGCCGGGGCGTCGGCGGTGATGGTCGGCTCGTGGTTCGCCGGCACCTACGAGTCGCCCGGCGACCTCCAGCGCGACGAGCACGGCCACCCGTACAAGGAGTCGTTCGGGATGGCGTCGAAGCGCGCGGTGTCGGCCCGCACCCGCGGCGACTCGGCGTTCGACCAGGCGCGCAAGGCTCTCTTCGAGGAGGGCATCTCGTCCTCGCGCATGCGCCTGGACCCCCAGCGGCCCGGCGTCGAGGACCTCCTCGACAGCATCGCCGCCGGTGTGCGCTCGGCCTGCACGTACACCGGCGCGTCGACCCTCGAGGAGTTCCACGCCCGCGCCCTGCTCGGCGTGCAGTCGGCCTCCGGCTTCGCCGAGGGACGCCCGCTGCCCGCCGGTTGGTGAGGTCCCGAGCCCTCGTGAGCAGTTGGCGCCCCGCCGGGGGCGCCAACTGCTCACGTACAGGGGGCTAGAGCCGCTCGCCCTCCAGCATCTCGGTGACCAGCGCGGCGATCGGCGAGCGCTCGGAGCGGGTCAGCGTGACGTGCGCGAACAGCGGGTGGCCCTTGAGCTTCTCGATCACGGCGGCGACACCGTCGTGGCGCCCGACCCGCAGGTTGTCGCGCTGGGCCACGTCGTGGGTGAGCACGACGCGCGAGTTGGTGCCCAGGCGGGAGAGCACCGTGAGCAGCACGTTGCGCTCCAGCGACTGGGCCTCGTCGACGATGACGAACGCGTCGTGCAGCGAGCGGCCGCGGATGTGGGTCAGCGGCAGGACCTCGAGCATCCCGCGCTCGATGACCTCCTCGACCACGTTGGACGAGACGAGCGCGCCGAGGGTGTCGAACACCGCCTGGGCCCAGGGCGCCATCTTCTCGTTCTCGCCGCCGGGCAGGTACCCGAGGTCCTGCCCGCCGACGGCGTAGACGGGCCGGAAGACGACGACCTTGCGGTGCTGCTGGCGCTCGAGGACCGCCTCGAGCCCGGCGCAGAGCGCGAGCGCCGACTTGCCGGTGCCGGCACGGCCGCCGAGGGAGACGATGCCGACGTCCGGGTCGGTGAGCAGGTCGATGGCGATCCGCTGCTCGGCGGACCGGCCGTGCAGCCCGAACACGTCGCGGTCGCCGCGCACGAGGCGCACCTGCTTGTCCGGCGTGACGCGCCCGAGTGCCGAGGATCCCCCGCCCAGCAGACGCAGGCCGGTGTGGCAGGGCAGCTCGCGGGCGGCCTCGACGTCGGCCAGGCCGTCGGCGAAGAGCGAGGACACCTCGTCGGGCGTCGCCGCGACCTCCTCGGTGCCCGTCCAGCCCGTCGTCGTGACGTCCTGGCCGTGGTACTCGTCGGCGGGCAGGCCCACCGAGGCCGCCTTGACGCGCAGCGGCATGTCCTTGGTGACGAGGGTGACGAGGTGGCCCTCGGCCGCGAGGTTGAGCGCGCAGGCGAGGATCCGGCTGTCGTTCTCGGCGGTGCGGAAGCCGGCCGGGAGCACCGACGGGTCGGAGTGGTTGAGCTCCACCCGCAGTGTGCCGCCCTCGGGGGTCATGGGCAGCGGCTGGTCCAGGCGGCCGTGGCGGATGCGGAGGTCGTCGAGGAGCCGCAGCGCCTCACGCGCGAACCACCCCAGCTCGGAGTGGTGACGCTTGCCCTCGAGCTCGGAGATGACGACGAGCGGGAGGACCACCTCGTGCTCGGCGAACCGCGTGGGCGCCCACGGGTCCGAGAGGAGGACGGAGGTGTCGAGGACGTAACAGCGGGCCCCCTCCGGGGTGCTGACGGGGCTCACGGAAGCGGGACGCTCGGCTGGTGCTGCGCTCACGACTACTCCCTCGAGCGGCCACGGCACCCGCGACCACTGTGTTCCTCGTCGGAACGGGTCGGCTAGTCGGGCGGCTCGACGGCGCGGTGGCGCGGCCCGGGGGCCGTCCTGCGCCATCGCGGGGCAGAACCGGGTGCCGGCCCTCCCCCGGGACCGGACCAGGGCGGTCGCGTCGCGCCGGCCGCGGTGCGGGGCGCCGTGTCGGCACCTGCTCCGCGAGCGGTGGACGTCCCCGTCCCGCTCCGATCTGCCACTACCGGCCTCCCCGGACGCCCCGCATCCGGTGCGGGTCCGTCGGCGCGGACGCTACCGCCGGTAGCCGGTCGTTGTCGCGCGCCGAACGTGACGAGTTGGTGACGTGCGTCATCGATTTCCGGGCGACGTGCGGTTCTCGGGGACCGTTCGGCGCAGCCAGGGCGCCCACCCGGGCCGACGCCGGCCGTCCCCGGCCCGCTCGGACAGCTCGGGCGGGGGGTCGTCGGCCCTGTGGGCGTCCCGGATCACCGCGGGAGTGGGCGGGTCGTCGAGCACGCGGGTGAGACGCGCCGTGACCACGTCGCGGGCCGGCGCGCGTCCCGAGCGCTCCGGGCGCATCAGCCACGGGCGCAGGAGGCGCTCGCCCTCGACGTAGGTCGTGGTGTGGGTGCGCCAGCGCGGGTGCGCCACGAACTCCAGCATCCGCCGGGCCCGGGCCTCGTCGACGAGCAGCCAGCGCCGGAGGTGGGCGATCACCTCGTCGTCGCCGCGTCCCTCGGCGTGCAGCATCAGCGCGACGTCCTGCCGTACCGGGGCCAGCCGCGCCATGACCGCCTCCACGGCCTCGCCGAGGTCCGCCCGCTCCGGGTCGGTGGGCACGCCCGCCGCCGCGAGCACGCCGGCGTTCCAGCGGCCCCACCCCGGGCCGACCACCACCTCGAGACCCAGCTCGGCGGCGCCCTCGGCCACGAGGCTCTGCGGGGTCCTGGCGAGGAAGACCTCCCGCTCGGGCCGGGGATCCGGGGCGGCCGCCGTGCGGCAGTGCTCGGTGTGGTGCCCGGGATAGGCCTCGTGTGCCACGAGCAGCGGCAGGTGCGTGACGCGGTGCGGGATGCCGCCGTTCACCGCGACCGCCGAGCGCAGACGTGGTGGTGGCCCGAGCCACCGGCTGAACCCGCTCCACGGCGCGGCGTCGACGACCTCGAGGGTCACGTCCTCGCCCTCCGGCAGCCCCACCGTGGCGGCAGTGCGGGCGCGCAGGGCCGCGACGGCCGCGGTCAGGGCCGCCGGCAGGTGCTCCGGGGCCAGACGGTCGCGGTCGCGGAACGCGGCGAGCCGCTCGGGCAGGGGGTCGCGGCCCTCGAGCAGCGACGCCAGATCGCGGTGCGCCTCCCGGTAGCGGTCCTCGTCGCCGCGGGAGACGCGCACGCCGAAGCACCGCTCCACCTCGGCCACGAAGTCCATCGGGCGGTCCCCCGCGCGCTCGGCCAGCGCCCGGCACGCGCCGAGCTGGGCGTCGAGGAAGGACGTGCGGGAGGGGCCAAGACCGGCGTCGGGCAGGGCTGCGCGCAGACGATCGGCCTCGCGGGCCAGGTCGTCGGGGCGGGGTGCGGGCTCCGCGGCCACGCGGGCGGCCTCGTCGGGGTCGCCGAGATGGGCGTCGAGCACCCCGGGCAGCACGCGGTCGAGCCGCAGGGCGAGCCGGACGTAGGCCCGCGTGAGGCCCTCGTCGCCCGGCTCCGCAAGCACCGGCCGAGGCTACGCCGCGTGGCCGTCCGAGGCCTCGTCCGACCGCGGCCCGCCCTTGATACGACAGCCGGGTGTCGAGGTCCGCGACGTACGGACACTGAATGCTCCGGCCGCCGTGGAAAACGGGGCCGACGAGACCACCGGATCACCCGGATATCCCACTCAAGTCGCGCTCGGAATTGTCAATCACTCGATGGGGGTTCGCAGCTGGAAATGCCCCTCGACCGAGGGCTAGCTTTTATCCCGTCAGCCGCACCGTCCGTGGGGCTGGAGCCATTCGAGGGGAACCCCGAATTCCTCTCGATGACCACGAACGAACTGGAGCATCTGAATGCTGAAGAAGGCGGGAATGGTCGTGCTGGGCGCGACGGCGGGCATGCTCTCCCTCGCTCCGCTGGCGAACGCCGGCGAGGCCCCGTCCCACGGTGGCGACCACGACAACGGCGGCCACCACTGGCAGCACGACGGCCACGGCCACGACGGTCACGGCAGCCGCGGCGACTGCGACAAGACCGCGATCTCGAGCGGCGACCGGCTCGTCAGCCTCGACAACGTCGCGTCCAACGCCACGATCTCGCACGTGAACGTCCTCGCCGAGGACAACTCGCGCGGCGGCGACTGCGACGGCGCCGGTGGCCGCAAGACGGCGATCTCCAGCGGCGACCGGCTCATCAGCGCCGACAACCTGCTGGCGAACCCCGACCTGTCGCACGTCAACGTCCTGAGCCGCGACAACTCGCGGTGACCTGACGCCCGCGCCCGGCGTCCGTGCTTATCGGGGGATGGCACGGCCCCGGGCGGGGCACACAGGGTGAATCGACGGCCCCGGGAGCACAGGAGCTCCCGGGGCCGTCACCCGTTTTCACCCGGTCGGCCGATTCAGCCGCCCCACCGTCGATTCCGACGGGAGTAGTCACGCAGGGCGCGCAGGAAATCGATCCTGCGGAACTGGGGCCACATGGCCTCGGTGAAATAGAACTCCGAGTACACCGACTGCCACATGAGGAATCCCGAGAGCCGCTGCTCCCCCGACGTCCGGATCACGAGGTCGGGGTCGGGCTGGCCGGAGGTGTAGAGGTGCTCGGCGATGTGGTCGACGTCGAGGACCTCCGCGAGCTCCTCGATCGACGTGCCGGCCTCCGCGTGCCGCAGCAGCAGCTTGCGCACGGCGTCCGCGATCTCCTGGCGACCGCCGTAGCCGATCGCGACGTTGACCTGCATCCCGTCGCGCCCCGCGGTGCTGCCCGCGGCGGCCTCGATGCGCCCCGCGAGCGCCGGGGGCAGGGCGTCCGGGTTGCCGACGATCCGCAGGCGCCACCGCCGGTCCGGCGCGGCGAGCTCCTCGACCGCCGAGGTGATGATCTCCAGCAGCTGGTCCAGCTCGGCCGCGGGCCGGTCGAGGTTGTCCGTGGACAGCAGGAACAGGGTCACGATCTCGACCCCGGCCTCCTGGCTCCAGTCGAGCAGATCGACGATCTTGGCCGCACCGGCGCGGTGCCCGTCGCTGGGGTCGGCCAGGCCGGCCTCCCGGGCCCAGCGGCGGTTGCCGTCGAGGATGACCCCGATGTGACGGGGCGGGTCGACGGTCGCACCCCGGCGACGCAACCGGCGCTCGTAGAGCGAGTACACCACTCGCCGCAGATCGTCCCGGAGCTTCACGGCGGACCACGCTAGCCGGTGACGTGGCGCACGCGGACCCCCGTGACGGCCCGGTGACGCCTGCGCGACGTCGGTGGGAACGTGGGCGAAGGGACGCCGGTCCGCGCAGGGATCACCCCTACCCTGGAACCGTGACCCTCATCGATCCCCTCGCCGAGCCGGCTCCGGTCAAGCCGCGGATGCGGGGCTGGTTGCACCTGTGGTCGTTCGTGGTCGCCGTCGCGGCCGGGATCGTCCTGGTGTCGCTGGCCGGGTCGACCGTGTCGGCGGAGGCCGCGGTCGCGGTCGCCGTGTACTCGCTCACCGTCTGCGGCGTCTTCGGCGTCAGCGCGCTGTACCACCGCCGCACCTGGATCAGCCCGCGCTCCCGCGGCGTGATGAAACGCCTCGACCACGCGATGATCTTCGTGTTCATCGCGGGCACCTACACACCCTTCGCCGTGCTGGCGATGCCCGCGTCCACCGGCGCGCTCGTGCTCTGGATCGTCTGGCTGGGCGCCCTGGGCGGCGTGGTGCTCAAGGTGGCCTGGCCGCACGCCCCGCGTTGGGTCGGCGTGCCGTTCTACCTGGCCCTCGGATGGGTCGCGGTGTTCGTGATCCCCGACCTGCTCCACCACGGGGGCGTCGCCGCCCTGGTGCTGCTCCTCGTCGGCGGCGCCTTCTACAGCCTCGGGGCCGGCTTCTACGCCCTGCGGCGGCCGATCGGCTGGCCCCGGACGTTCGGGTACCACGAGTTCTTCCACGCAGCCACGGTCGTGGCCGCCGCGTGCCACCACGTCGCCATCTGGCTGATCCTCTACAGCGGCTGACGTCCCCGGGACGCCCTCGAGAGGCCCTCGGGAGGCCCTCGAGACGCCCTCGAGACGCAGCGAGGGGCGCCCTCGCTGCGTCGTGCGCAGCGAAGGCGCCCCTCGCTCCAGGAACCTCCGGGAACCTCAGCCCTGCGGCGGGACCGGGTCGCCGCCACCGCCGTCGCCGGGGTCCGGGCGGTCGTCGACGCCGCCCGCGTCACCGTCGTCGTCGAGCACCGGGCCGCGGGTGCGCAGCTCGTCGACCGCGCTCATCGCGCCGCGCAGGTCCTCGAGCCAGCTGCCGGCGTGCTCGCCGACCAGGGCGACCGCCCAGGCCAGCGCGTCCGACCGCGAGCGCGCGACGCCGGCGTCCACCAGCGTGTCGAGCACCAGGCGCTCGGGCTGGCGCAGCCGCGTCATCACCGGCACCGAGAGCGTCGTGAACAGCTCCTCGACGTCGCCGATCCGCGCGCCCCAGGCCACCTTGCGCCCGTAGCGGTGCTCGGCCTGCCGGGCGACCTCCATGCGCTCGCCGCGGGTCTCCTCGCGGAAGCGCTCGATGCGGCCGCGCGCCGCCGCGGCGCGCGCCGCCTCGTCGGCGTCCGCGTCGAGCGTCGGCGCCGAGAGCTCGCCGACGACCAGGATCTCCTCCCGGTCGGTCGTCACCGTCGGCGTGCCGACGAACCACCCGTCGGGCAGGCGCCCGGCGAGCCAGGCCCCGAGGTCGTCGGTGCCGGGCAGGTCCGTCGGCACCCGGCCGCCGCCACGTCGTCCCGGTCCCCCGCCCCGTCCGGGCCGACCCCGGTGTCCACCGCGTCCCACCATCATGACGGTCTCCCTCCGTGCTGTGCTTACAGGATTACACAGCAACGGTTGCGACGGTGTTCGCTGGCGGCGAAGGTGCCACAGCCCGCCGGACACGGTGATCAACGGGGACTTTGCGCGCCTAGAAGCAGCGAGATACCCGTTCGCTGCGGGGCGGGGGTCAGCGCGCCAGGGCCGCCGCGAGGTCGTCGACGGAGGTGCGGGGGCGGTCGCAGACGAAGCCCCGGCAGACGTAGGCCGCGGGGGCGCCGTCGACGAAGGGCCGGTCGGCGAGCAGCGGCACGCCGTCGGCGTCGGGCTCGCCCGCCACGACGACGGAGCCGCCAGGGGCGTGGCGCCGGGCGGTCTCGACGAGGCGGTCGCGCCCGGCGCGGCCGTCGGTGTCGTCGGACGAGACGACGGCGACCTGCAGCGGCCCGCGCGCGGCGGCCTCGGCGACGCCGAGCCACCCGCCGGCGAAGCGGGCGTGGCGGGCGAGCAGCCCGCCGACCTCGGTGATCGCGGCCTCCGCGAGCTCGCGGTAGCGGGCCGAGGCCTCCGGCTCCACGAGCAGCGACGCCGTGAGCAGGGCCCCGGCGAGCAGCGAGGATCCGCACGGCGAGGCGCCGTCGGTGACCTCGCGCGGGCGCGTCACCAGGGACTCCGCGTCGTCGGCGGTGTCCCAGAACCGTCCCGTGAAGGCGCCGTCGTCGCCGGTCTCGGCGAAGTGGTCGAGCGTGACGTCGAGCAGCGTGCGCGCCTCGGTGAGCCAGCGGGCCTCGCCGGTGGCCTGGTGCAGGGCGAGGAACGCCTCGACGAGCGCGGCGTGGTCCTCGAGCACGGCGGGCGCCGGCCCGACCTCGCCGTCGCGCGAGGTCCGGCGCAGGCGGCCGTCCACGACGTGCAGGCGCAGCAGCAGGGCGGCGGCGCGGCGAGCGGCGGCGAGCCACTCGGTGCGCCCGAGGGCCGCCGAGGCCTCGACGAGCGCGGTGATGGTCAGGCCGTTCCAGGCGGCCACGACCTTGTCGTCGCGCTCGGGCTGGGGACGGCGCGCGCGGGAGGCGAGGAGCGCCTTGCGCACGGCCTGCCAGCGGCCGGGGTCGTCCGGGTCGGCCGCCATCTGCAGGGTCGACCGGCCGTGCTCGAACGTGCCGGCTTTGGTGACCCCGAGCAGCGCGGCGGCCCACGCGCCGTCGTCGGCGCCGAGGACCTCGGTGAGCTCGGCCGGGCTCCACACGTACGTCGAGCCCTCCTCCCCGGCCGCGTCGGCGTCGAGGGCGGACGCGAAGCCGCCGTCGCCGGTGCGCAGGTCGCGCAGCAGGAACGCGGCGGTCATGTCGGTGACGCGCGCCGCGGCGTCGGACGAGGTCAGCCGCGCGAGGTGGGCGTACGCCCGCAGGAGCTGGGCGTTGTCGTAGAGCATCTTCTCGAAGTGCGGCACGGTCCAGTGCTCGTCGACCGAGTAGCGCGCGAACCCGCCCGCGAGCTGGTCGAACAGCCCGCCGCGGGCCATCGCCTCGGCGGTGATCTCGGTCATCGCCAGGGCGTCGGAGCTGCCGGTGCGCTCGTGGTGGCGCAGCAGGAACTCGAGGACGGCCGACGGCGGGAACTTCGGGGCCCCGCCGAACCCGCCGCGCTGCTCGTCGAAGTCCTCGGTCAGCGCGGCCACCGCCCCCGCGAGGGTGTCCTCGTCGACGCCGGCGGCGGGCAGCGACCGCGACACGGAGGCGAGCCGCCCGGTGATGGAGCGGGCGGCGTCGCGCACCCGCTCGCCGTCCTCGGTCCAGGCCTTCACCACCGCGCCGACCAGCTGCGTGAACGACGGCATCCCGCCGTAGGGGCGCGCCGGGTAGTACGTCCCGCAGTGGAACGGGTCGCCGTCGGCGGTGAGGAAACAGGTCATCGGCCAGCCGCCCTGGCCCGTCATGGCCTGGGTCGCCTCCATGTAGACCGCGTCGACGTCCGGGCGCTCCTCGCGGTCGACCTTGATCGCGACGAAGTGCTCGTTGACGTACGCGGCCACCTCGGCGTCGGAGAACGACTCGTGGGCCATCACGTGGCACCAGTGACAGGCCGCGTAGCCGACCGACAGCAGCACCGGCACCTCGCGCCGCCGCGCCTCGTCGAACGCCGCGGTCGACCAGGGCTGCCAGTCGATCGGGTTGTCCGCGTGCTGGCGCAGGTAGGGGCTGGTGGAGCCGGCGAGCCGGTTGGCCATGGACGGATCGTCGCAGCCGGGCCGGGTCAGGGCGAGCCGGTGCCCGGCGGCCCGTCCGTACGGTCGCCGCCCGCCCGGCCGCTGGTGGCGGGCGGCGCTGTCGCGTCCGCGTCGCCGGACCGGGCGCCGTCGTCACTGCCCGTGCTGCCCTCGTCGTCCTGCTCCGGCGGGTCGAACGACGCCGGTACCTTGCGCAGCTGCTTGTTCATCGAGCGGATGAGCAGCGCCGTCGCGATGCCCAGCAGGATGATGACGACGAGCGCCATCGGCGAGGTCTTGCCGAACTCCTCGCCGCGCTCGGAGCCCGGGGCGCCGCCCGGCGGCGGCACGGGCGCCGACACCGGCAGCAGCGTCCACCAGGTCGCGAGGCGTGTCATGCCTCGACACGCTCCCGCACGCCGGCGAAGAGGTCATCCCCCGGGCGCTCGTTGGTCTCCTCGGTGTCGACCAGGGACCGGGCCAGCTCGTAGTCCTCCGTCGGCCACACACGCTGCTGCATCGCCATCGGCATCTGGAACCAGCGCCCGTTGGGGTCGATCTGCGTCGCGTGCGCGCGCAGGGCGTCGTCGCGGACGGAGAAGTACTCCGCGCACTCGACGCGGGTGGTGACGCGCGCGCCCGGGTCGGGCCGGGAGTCGTCCCAGCGGTCGAGCCACTCGGCCCACGGCGACTCCATGCCGGCCTCGAGCAGCGCCTCGTGGAAGGCCTGGATGCGGGCCTTGGAGAAGCCGTGGCCGTAGTAGACCTTGAGCGGCTGCCACGGCTCGCCGGCCAGCGGGAAGCGGTCCGGGTCGCCCGCGGCGTCGAACGCCGCCATCGACACCTCGTGGGTGCGGATGTGGTCGGGGTGGGGGTAGCCGCCGTTCTCGTCGTAGGTGACCAGCACGTGCGGGCGGAACTCGCGGATCACCCGCACCAGCGCCTCGGTGGGCACCTCCAGCGGCTCGAGGGCGAAGCAGCCCTCGGGCAGCGGGGGCTTCGGGTCGCCCTCGGGCAGCCCGGAGTCGACGAATCCGAGCCAGCGGTGCTGCACGCCCAGGATCGCCGCCGCCCTCGCCATCTCGGCGCGCCGCGTGCCCGGCATGTCTGCGTGGACCTCGGGGATGTCCATCGCCGGGTTGAGGATGCTGCCGGCCTCGCCGCCGGTGCACGTCACGACCATGACCTCGACGCCGTCGGCGACGTAGCGCGCGCACGTCGCCGCGCCCTTGCTCGACTCGTCGTCCGGGTGGGCGTGCACGGTCATCAACCGCAGCGGCTGATCGGAGGAGGGGAGTGCGCTCATCGTCTGTCCGGAGCCGTCCTCGTGCGTCGTACTGGTGGCCACCGAGGTCCAACACCCCGGTCGCCCTCCATCATCCCGGGCACCCCCGACACCGCCCGTGCGACCCGCCACCGGGCCCCTCCCGGCGGCCCCGCGCCGCCCGCCCCGTAGCGTCCGCCGGGCACGGCCCGGGTGCCCCGGATCGAGGTCGCCGACAGAGAAAGCGCAGGTCGTCAAGGCCCTTCACGGCCGCCCCATCCTCGTCGCGGCACGCTCGAACGGGTTTCACACGGGCCTGGGCGTGTTAACGTAGGCCGACACGGCCCGCATGCCGCGGGCCGTGTTTTTCCGTCTGTGGCCCCCGGGCCGCGACGTCGGGCACACCGGCCCGGCGTCATCAGGCCCGTCGAGGAGAGCAGGCCGCCGACCCGCGCAGCGCGGGCCCGGACCTTCGAGGAGTTGATCACCGTGACCGAGACGCAGACGCAGGTGACCTGGCTGACCCAGGACGCCCACGACCGGCTCAAGGCCGAGCTCGACGAGCTCGTCGCCCAGCGTCCCGTGATCGCGCAGAAGATCAACGCCGCCCGCGAGGAGGGCGACCTCAAGGAGAACGGCGGCTACCACGCGGCCCGCGAGGAGCAGGGCGTCATGGAGGCGCGCATCCGCCACCTCCAGGAGCTGCTGCACACCGCCAAGGTCGGCGAGACACCCACCGAGAGCGGGACCGCCGTCCCGGGCACGGTGCTCACCGTGCGCTTCGAGGGCGACGACGACACCGAGACGTTCCTGCTCGGCTCGCGCGAGGAGGGCGCCCACGGCGACCTCGAGGTCTACTCGCCCAACTCCCCGCTGGGCTCGGCCCTGCTCGGCGCCAAGGCCGGCGACACCGTGAGCTACGACCTGCCCGACGGCGGGTCGATGGAGGTCACGCTCGTGTCGGCGGAGCCGTACTCCCCCTGAGTCACCCCCGACTCACTCGGCGGCGACGTCGTAGCCCGCCGCCGCGAGGTCCGCGAGGATCGCCGCCCGGTGGTCGTGGCCCCGCGCCTCGAGCGTGAGGGCCACGTCCACCGTGCCCGGCGCCATGTCGGAGGCGACCAGCCGACGGTGCTCGACCTCCACGACGTTGCCGCCCGCCCGGCCCACCCGCCGCAGCACGTCGGCGAGGTAGCCGGGGCGGTCCGTGAGCCGCACGCGCAGCGCGGCGTAGCGGCCCGCGGCCACGAGGCCGCGGCGGACGAGGTCGACGAGCATGACCGGGTCGACGTTGCCGCCGGACAGGACCGCGACGACGGGCTCGGGCCACCGCCCCGGGTTCTCGGCGACGGCGGCCACGGCGGCCGCGCCCGCGGGCTCGACGAGCAGTTTCTCGCGCTCGAGACAGCGCAGGACGCCGCGCGCCAGCGCCTCCTCGGAGACGGTGACGACCTCGTCCACCAGCGCCGACACGTGGGCGAAGGTCACCGCGCCGGGGCGCGAGACGGCGATGCCGTCGGCGATGGTGGCGCCGCGGACCGCGAGCGGCTCGCCCGCGGCCAGCGACGGCGGCCAGGCGGCGAGGCCCGCGCCCTGGGCCCCCACCACCCGCACGCCGGCGGGCACGCACGCCGCGGCGATGCCGGAGAGCAGCCCGCCGCCCCCGGTGCAGACCACCACGGTGGCGACGTCGGGCACCTGCTCGAGGATCTCCAGCCCCACCGTGCCCTGCCCGGCGACGACGTCGGGGTGGTCGAACGGGTGGATGAGCACCGCCCCGGTCTCCCGCGCGTACGCGTCGGCCGCGGTGAACGTCTCGTCGAGCGAGTCGACGAGCTCGACCTGCGCCCCGTACTCGCGCGTCGCCTCGATCTTCGGCAGCGGCGCGCCCGCGGGCATGAACACGGTCGCCCGCGTGCCGAGCAGCTGCGCGGCCAGCGCCACCCCTTGCGCGTGGTTGCCGGCGCTCGCCGCGACGACGCCCGCGGCGCGCTCGTCGGGAGCGAGGCGCTCGATCCGCCGGTAGGCGCCCCGGATCTTGAAGCTGCCGGTCCGCTGCAGGTTCTCGCACTTGAGCCGGACGGGGCCGCCCGCGAACGCGTTCGACGGTCGAGCTCCGCTGCGCGCCGTCTCCTGCTCCAGCACCCGTGACGGCACCACCGGCGTCTCGCGGGCCACCCCCGCGAGCGCGCGGCGGGCCTCCTCGACGTCGGCGCGGCTCACCAGCTCCACGGCGCGCATCCTGCCCCGGACGCGGAGCGGGACGCGTCGACGGGGCGGTGTGACCGCCGCACGCCGCTCGGCGCACCGCACACCGCACGCCCGCCCAGTCATCCGGGCGACCCTCTCGACCGGTCGTCGCCCGCGTCGTGACGCCGGTCGCCCGATCGTGCTGCTCCCGCACCACCGCCCCGCGCGTCGGTAGCCTCGTGGTGTCGGCGTGAGGAAACGGCGCCGATCCGACGCGAGGGGGGTGCGACCCGGGGTGGACACGACGGACACCAGGGACACCACGAGCCCCGACGCGCGCCGGTCCTGGATCGCCCGGGTGCTCCCGCTCGTCCTCGCCGCGCTGCTCGCCGTGGCCGCGGTCGGCACGGTCGGGGCGGCCGGCTGCGACGAGCCGGGCACCTACGTGGACACGCCCGACGGCATCGCGCTGGTCGGCGGCTGCTTCTCGCCCGGCAAGATCGACCCGCTGATGGGCGACCCCGGCGACGGCGACCCGGCCGCGCGCCGCGGATAGCGGCCCCGCGCGGGTCCACGATGGAGGGGTGACCTCCTCTGCGTTCGACCCGTCAGCCCTGCTCGCCGAGAGCCGCCTCGGGGTCCTCGCCACCATCAAGGCGAGCGGGCTGCCCCAGCTCTCCCCCGTGATGCCGTTCTACGACCCCGCCGCCGGCACCCTGTCGGTGTCGATGACCGAGGGTCGCGCCAAGACGGCGAACCTGCGCCGCGACCCGCGCGCCGCGGTGGAGGTCACCGCCGCCGACGGGCGGGCGTGGGCCACCGCCGAGGGACCGCTGACGCTGACCGGGCCGGGCACCGACCCGCAGGGCCCCGAGGTGCAGACGCTCGTGGACTACTACCGGCACGCCGCCGGCGAGCACCCCGACTGGGACGACTACCGGGCGACGATGGTCGCCGACCGCCGCGTGCTCATGGTGATGACGGTCGAGCGGGTCTACGGGGAGAGCATCCGCTGACCCCGCGTCCCGGTGATCGAAGTACCGATACGGACGCTGAGTGTCCGTATCCGGTTGAGCACGCCGATAGGGGCACTTCGCTGACACTGCTACCCCAGCGACGCGAGCGCCTGCTGGAGGTCGTCGACGAGGTCGTCGGCGTCCTCGAGGCCCACGGACAGGCGCACGAGGTCGGCGGGCACCTCGAGCAGCGAGCCGGCCGCCGACGCGTGCGTCATGGCCCCGGGGTGCTCGATGAGCGACTCGACCCCGCCCAGCGACTCCGCCAGCGTGAACACGCGGGTCGCGGCGCAGAGGTCGCGCGCGGCCTGCTCGCCCCCGGCGACGCGCACCGACACCATGCCCCCGAAGCGGCGCATCTGCTTGGCCGCCACCTCGTGGCCCGGGTGGTCGGCGCGGCCCGGGTAGAGCACCGACGTGATCGCCGGGTGGGCGGCGAGGACGTCGGCGACGCGCTCGGCGTTGTCGCTGTGCCGCTCCATGCGCACCGCGAGGGTCTTGAGCCCGCGCTGGGTGAGGAAGCAGTCGAACGGGCCGGGCACCGCGCCCATGCCGTTCTGCATCTTGCCGAGCGTCTCGTGCAGCTCGTCGTCGTCGGTGACCAGCGCGCCGCCGACGACGTCGGAGTGCCCGCCCAGGTACTTGGTCGTGGAGTGCACGACGGCGTGCGCGCCCAGGCCGATCGGGGTCTGGAGGTAGGGCGAGGCGAAGGTGTTGTCGACGACCAGCATCAGGTCGTGCTCGCGGGCCAGCGTCGCGAGCCCCGCGATGTCGGCGATGCCGAGCAGCGGGTTGGTCGGCGTCTCGCACCACAGGACCTTGGTGTTCGGCCGGATCGCGGCGCGCACGGCGTCGAGGTCGGCGGTGTCGACCGCGGTGTACTCGACGCCCCAGTCGCAGTAGACCGTCGAGATCAGCCGGTAGGTGCCGCCGTAGGCGTCCATCGGGATGAGCACGTGGTCGCCCGGGCGCAGCACGCCGCGCAGCAGCGCGTCCTCGGCCGCCATGCCCGAGGCGAACGCGCGGGCGTGCCGCGCGCCCTCCAGGGAGGCCAGCGTCGTCTCGAGCGCCGTGCGCGTGGGGTTGCCGGTGCGCGCGTACTCGTAGCCCGAGCGCAGGCCGCCGACGCCGTCCTGCGCGAACGTCGACGTCGCGTGGATCGGGACGACCACCGAGCCCGTGGTCGGGTCGGGCTCCTGCCCGTCGTGGAGGGCGCGGGTGGAGAAACCGTTCACCCCGTCCACCCTAGGCATGCCGGCGTCACGCGGGTCCACCGACGTCGTACCGGCTGCCGGTGGCGAGGAACGCGAGGATGTCGGCGCGGGTGACGATGCCGGCGGGCCGGCCGTCCACGACCACGAGCGCCCCGTCGCCGCCCCGCAGGGCCTCGACGGCCTTCGAGATGGGCTCCGCGCTGCCGAGGCTCGGGAGCGGCTTCGAGAGGTGCCGCTCGACGGGGTCGGTGAGCGAGGCCTGCGCGTTGAACACCTTGTCGAGCAGGTCGCGCACGGTCACCGCGCCGCGGACCTCGGCCGCCATCACCGGCGGCTCGGCGCGCACGATCGGCATCTGCGAGACCCCGAACTCGCGCATGATCGACACGGCGTCCGCCACGGTCTCGCTGGGGTGCCCGTGCACGAGGTCGGGGATCGACCCGTCCTTGCGGCGCAGCACGTCGCCGACGGTCCACTCGCCGGTGTCCATGGCGAGGAAGCCGTAGGACGACATCCACTGGTCGTTGAACACCGTCGACAGGTAGCCCCGGCCGCCGTCGGGGAGCAGCACCACGATGACGTCGTCGGGCCCGGCGGTCGCGGCCACCTTCGCCGCCGCGCACACGGCCATGCCGCAGGACCCGCCGACCAGCAGCGCCTCCTCGCGGGCCAGGCGCCGGGTCATGTGGAACGAGTCGCCGTCGGGCACCGCGACGATCTCGTCGCAGATGTCCCTGTCGTAGGTGGCGGGCCAGAAGTCCTCGCCGACACCCTCGACGAGGTAGGGACGCCCGTCGCCCCCGGAGTACACCGAGCCGACGGGGTCCGCCCCGACGATCCGGACGCGCCCGCCGGAGACGTCCTTGAGGTGGTGGCCCGTCCCGGAGATCGTGCCGCCGGTGCCGACGCCCGCCACGAAGTGGGTGATGCGCCCCTCGGTCTGCTCCCAGATCTCCGGGCCGGTGGTCGCGACGTGCGACGCCGGGTTCGCGGGGTTGGCGTACTGGTTCGGCTTCCAGCCGCCCTCGGTCTCGCGGGCCAGCCGGTCGGACACCGAGTAGTACGACTCCGGACTCTCCGGCTCGACGGCCGCCGGGCAGACGACGACCTCGGCGCCGTAGGCCCGCAGCGCGTCCTGCTTGGCGACGCTGACCTTGTCCGGGCAGACGAAGATGCAGTGGTAGCCGCGCTGCTGGGCGATGATCGCGAGCCCGATGCCGGTGTTGCCCGACGTGGGCTCGATGATCGTGCCGCCCGGCTTCAGCTCGCCGGACGCCTCCGCGGCGTCGATCATCTTCTCGGCGATGCGGTCCTTCACGCTCCCGCCCGGGTTGAAGTACTCGACCTTCGCGAGCACGAGCGGGGCGTCCGGTCCGGTCGGCACGACGTGGTTGAGACGGACCAACGGGGTGTGCCCGATGAGGTCGGCGACGTGCTCGACGTAGCGCATGCCGTCAATCTTCCGGATTCCGGGAGCGAGACGCCGCTCGCCCCCACCGACGTGCGCCGTCTCACGCCATCGGGCGTGTCGGGGCTGGGCGTGTCGAGGTTGGGCGTGTCGTGCCCGTGGTGGGCCGCCGCTGCCGCCGAGAGTCTGTGGTGCCACACGCTCGCGGTCGTAGGGTCGGCGCCATGGTCGACCCTGCCCGCGAGGCCGTCATCGTGTCCGCCGTCCGCTCGCCCATCGGGCGCGCCCGCAAGGGCTCGCTGGCCGCGATGCGCCCCGACGACCTCACCGCGCAGGTGGTGCGGGCCGCGCTGGACGCCGTGCCGGCCCTCGACCCCGCCGAGGTCGAGGACCTCCTGCTCGGCTGCGGGCTGCCCGGCGGCGAGCAGGGCTTCAACCTCGCCCGGATCGTCGCCGTCGAGCTCGGGCTGGACACGCTGCCGGGCGCGACGATCACGCGCTACTGCTCCTCGTCGCTGCAGACCGCCCGGATGGCCGCGCATGCGATCCGCGCCGGTGAGGGCGACGTCTTCCTGGCCGCCGGCGTCGAGACCGTCTCGCGGTTCGAGAAGGGCAACTCCGACTCGTGGCCCGACACCCACAACCCGTGGTTCGCCGACGCCGAGCAGCGCACCGCCGACGTCGCGGCGTCCGGCGCGTCGGAGTGGCACGACCCGCGCGAGGACGGTCTCCTGCCCGACCCGTACATCGCCATGGGCCAGACCGCGGAGAACGTGGCGCTCGCCGAGGGCGTCACCCGCGAGGAGATGGACCGCTTCGCGTACCGCTCGCAGCAGAACGCCGCCCGCGCCCAGGACACCGGCTTCTGGGCCCGCGAGATCACCCCGGTGACGCTGCCCGACGGGTCGGTGATGGAGCGCGACGACAGCCCGCGCCCGAGCACCACCTACGAGGCCCTCGCCGACCTCAAGCCCGTGTTCCGCCCCGACGGGCGCATCACCGCGGGCAACGCCTGCCCGTTGAACGACGGCGCCGCGGCGCTCGTGGTGATGTCCGCCGAGCGGGCCGAGGCGCTGGGCATCACCCCGCTCGCGCGGATCGTGTCGACGGGTGTCAGCGCGCTGTCCCCGGAGATCATGGGACTCGGACCGATCGAGGCCTCGGCGCGCGCGCTGGCCCGCGCGGGTCTGTCCCTCGCCGACATCGACCTCGTGGAGATCAACGAGGCGTTCGCCGCCCAGGTCATCCCCTCGGCCCGCCGGCTCGGGATGAGCGACGACGACATGGAGGCGAAGCTCAACGTGCACGGCGGCTCGATCGCCGTCGGGCACCCGTTCGGCATGACCGGTGCCCGCATCGCGACGACCCTGATCAACGGCCTGCGCTCCCGCGACGCCACCCTCGGCCTCGAGACCATGTGCGTGGGCGGCGGGCAGGGCATGGCGATGGTGCTCGAGCGCCTGAACTGACTCCGGTTCCGCAGCCGGCGGCGGGTGGCGGCTCGGGTGGCGGCTCGGGTGGCGGCTCGGGTGGCGGCTCGG
>NZ_JBTWNF010000035.1:0-16288 GCF_054796175.1 Actinomycetospora sp. C-140
GCGCGCCGCGTGCGCGTGGGCCTCGTCGATGAGCCCGCGCACCGTGGGCCACGTGCTCTCGGGGTTGAGCACGCAGACCCAGCCGAGCCTGCCGTAGACGGGGTGCGGCATGAGCACGTCGCGCGCCGTCAGGTCGTGCTCGGCGGGGTCGGTGCGTCCGTCCAGCACCTCCGCCTGCCGCGCCCGCGGGAGCCCGAGGTTGAGACGGAAGACGCCCGGCCGGTCCAGATCCGAGGCCGTGTCGTGCGCGTCGGACGTCACGAGCGTCGCCCAGCCGTTGCGGGGCCGCTCGGCGTAGGTGCCGTCGGGGTCGTGGACGGCGAAGACGTCACCGTTCGCCTCGACGATCAGCGTGCCGGGCTGGGCGGCGAGCAGGGTGACGATCTCGTCGGCGTCCATGCCGCCAAGACAGCAGATGTCCATGATCGCTCGTCCGTGTCGAGTGATGCACGTCACTCGGTACGGTCGAGGTGACGACCCCGCCGGCGCTGGCTTCTCAACCCCGACGGAGCCGCCCCACCCGCCAGCACTCGGCCGGCGGTGATGTCGCGTTTCCCGATCCGGCGCGAGCCCGAAACGGCACGAGGCATCCCCATCCGGCCGCGCGGCGCGCACACTCGGGCGACCGGGAGCGAGGAGGGGCCATGTCGAAGGGCGAGATCGAGCAGAAGGCGACGCTGACCCGTCAGGAGACCGCGCGGTGGCTCGCGGACCTCGCGACGGCGATCGCCGACGGCGGCCCCGTGGAGCTCTCCCTCACCGGAGCGCCGGTGACGCTGCACCTGGCCGACGAGCTGCGCTGCGAGCTCGAGATCGAGCCGCACGGTGACACGATGGAGCTGGAGATCGAGCTCAAGTGGTCGGTGCCCCGCGCGGGACGCGACGACGCCCCGTCCGGCCCGATCGCCCGCTCGGCCCGGACCTGATCCACCTGGGCCTCGTGGTCGGTACGCTGCTCCCCGGGCCCCCGTAGCTCAGGGGATAGAGCACCGCTCTCCTAAAGCGGGTGTCGCAGGTTCGAATCCTGCCGGGGGCGCCATCGGTGACCCCGCGTCGACACCGTTCGGCCCCCGGACTCGTCGTGCACGGGCCCGCTGCTCGCGCTCGTGCTCCTCGAGATCCCTCGCCGGCAGCGGCCGGGCGCCCTCGATGCCACGGCACGCTCGCCCTGCGCTGAACACGCGGTACGAGGGCGGCGGTCAGCGCGCGAGGAGGTAGCGGGACACAGCCGGCTCGTCCCAGGCCAGACCGTTGCCGGGGGTGGCCGGCGGGTGGAGGTGGCCGTCGCGCACCTCGAACGGCGCGGTCAGGATCGGGTGGGCCCAGTCCTGCCACTCGAGCCACGCCCCGGTCGGGGTGACGGCCATGAGGTGGCTGGTGATCTCGGGGTAGAGGTGCGAGGACATCGGTGTCCGGGTCGCGTCGGCGATGGCGGCGGCCGCCAGCCAGCCGCTGACGCCGCCGATCCGCATCAGGTCGGGCATGACGAGGTCACAGGCCCGGTGGCGCAGGGCGTCGAGAAGGGTCTTCGGGCCGTAGAAGTTCTCGCCGAGCATGACGGGGGTGGTGAGGTCGCTGGCGAGCTGGGCGTGGCCGTCGAGATCGTCGTACCGCAGGGGCTCCTCGATCCAGGACAGGCCTTCGCCGTCGAGCTGGTGGCAGCGCGGTACGGCCTCGGCGAGGTCGAGGCCCTGGTTGTAGTCGGCGACCAGGACGGCGTCCGGGCCGACGGCCTCGCGCACGGCGCGGACCGCGCGGAGGTCGTCGGTGGGCCGATCCCTGCCCACCCGGACCTTGAGCGCCGTGAAGCCGCCTTCGGCGACCAGCTCGAGAGCTTCGGCGGCGAGGGTGTCGGGGTCGTTGAGGCCCAGCCCGTTGCTGTTGTAGGCGGCAGCCGGAGCGAGCTCTCCGCCGAGCACGTGCGCCAGCGGACGGCCGGCGTCCTTGGCGACGACGTCCCAGACGGCCATGTCCAGACCTGCTTGTGCGGCGAGGGCCAGACCCTGCTCGCCGGCCAGGCTGCGCAGCCCGCCCGCCACGGCCGCGACACGTCGCGGAGTAGCCGGTCCTCCGGCGAGCTTCGCGCCGAGGTCCTCCACCAGCACGGCGATCGCCACCGCGGCCTCCGGGCGGTAGGGCGCCAGGTAGGCGTGCCCGCTCGGGCCGCCGCGGGTGTCGATGTCGATCAGGACCAGTGGCCAACGCTCGAAGTGGCCGATCCTGGTCGCCAGCGGTCGGCCGAACGGCACCACGACGATGCGGGTCCGCACCCGCTCCACGACAGGAGCCTCGACCGCGCCCCGGCCTGCTGCCGCGCCGCTCGTGTCCGGGGTCGAGCGGGTCATGCGAGGGCTCCGTCCATCGTCAGGATGATCTTCCCGATGGCCTCGCGAGACTCCAGACGCCGGTGGGCCTGCGCGGCGTCCGCGAGGGCGAACGCCGAGTCGCGGGCGACGGCGAGGCGTCCGTCCGCGACGCCGCTGAGCAGGTCGCGCAGGTCGGGGCGGGAGTCCCATCCGTGGTCGCGCAGGTCGTTGATCTGGAAACCGAAGATGCTGACGTTGCGCGGGTAGAAGTCCCGGGTGTCGACGGTCGACGGCGCGAGCGCGACGTTGGCCATCGACACGACCCGCCCGCCGCGAGCGACGGCCCGGAGAGCGGCCGCGAAGGTGTCGCCGCCCACGAGGTCCAGCACGGCGTCGACACCCCGGCCGTCGGTGACGGCGCCCACCGCGGACGGCAGGTCGTGGGCGGCGCCGCTCTCGACGACCTCGACCCCTCGTCCGCGCAGCCAGGCGGCCTTGTCCGGTGAGCTGACCGTGCCGAGCACGCGGGCTCCCGCACCGGCAGCGATCTGCACCGCGGCACCACCGACCCCGCTGGCGGCGGCGGTCACCAGGACGCTCTGCCCGGCGCCGAGCTCGGCGAGGTGGACCAGGCAGTAGTACGCCGAGAGCCACGCGGTCGGCAGCGCCGCCGCGTCCCCCGGATCGACCGCGTCCGGGACCGCGACCACCGACTCGACCGGCAGGACGGCACGCTCCGCGTAGAAGCCCGGCGCTCCGGTCGCGCCCCAGCCCACCACCCGGTCGCCGACCGCGAACTCGTGCACGCCGTCGCCGACCGCGACGACCCGTCCGGCGCCCTCCGTCCCCGGGATCGCCGGCAACGCCGCCCCGCGGTGGTAGTTCCCGGACCGGAACAGCACGTCCAGCCGGTTGACCCCCGCTGCCTCCACCGCGACGGCGACCTCGCCACGACCGGGCTCGGGGTCGGGCAGCTCGACGAGCCCGAGACTCTCCGGCGGTCCGAACCCGGCGATCTGGATCGCGCGCATCCCCAAGGCCTCCCCACCTCACGAGCACCACACGACGTGGCGACACCGGATGAACAGGTGTCAGGGTGCGACACCAGTTCGTGCGGTGTCAAGCGCTAGCCTGGGCGTGTGGGCATCGAGGAGTTCCCCCGACACGGTGGACGGTGGTGTCTGGACTTCATCGCGACGTTCGGCCGCCGACACCGCGCGGAACCGGTCGAGCGGATGGTCGACGGCGCGGCGCTCCGGCGCTGGCTCGACGGCGCGGGCCTGCCGTCACCGGGCACGGTGAGTGGCGGGGAGCTCGACGACGCGCGGGAGTTGCGGGAAGCGCTCCACCGTCTGGTCCGCTCGCACATGAGTGGCGGGCGTCCCGACGACGCCGATCTCCGGCTTGTGAACGGCGCGGCCGCCCGACCCGACCTCGCGCCCAGGCTCCACGACGACGGCCGCCGCAGCCACGAGCCCGGGACGGACGTGTCGACGGCCGCCGTGATGAGCACCCTCGCCCGGGACGGGATCGACCTGATCGCCTCGGCTCCGGCGGAACGGGTCAAGGAGTGCGAGCACCCGGACTGCTCGCTGCTCTTCCTCGATCACACCCAGGGCAACCGGCGGCGCTGGTGCTCCATGCAGCGCTGCGGGAACCAGACCAAGGTGGCCGACTACCGCGGGCGACGCCGCGCCAGGCCAGAGTCCGGCGTGCCGAACGACGGAACCGGTCGGCGGCCTCCCGAGAGATGATCGAGAGCGCGCGAACACTGCGCTGTCGATAGGGCACACCATGCCATCGGATCGACCGGACGGAGGCCACAATGCTGGCCACGGGCGGGTCGACGGCCGGCCGACCCGGGAGGACGGTGGAACTGTCGGCCGGACCCCAGGATCGGCGATCCGACACGTCGTCCTGGCGACGGCCTCCGTCGCATCGAGTCGCGAGCCGCGGGCGCCGGCCGATGCGTTTCTCGAATCCTGTCGACTGCGGAGGTCGAGATGCTCGTGATGATGAGATACCGGTTCAGGGGCGGCGAGGCGGGCCGCCACGCCTACGAACGATTCGCCCGATGGACACCTCCAGCCGGTCTCGAGATCAAGTCCGGCTGGACCTCCGCCAGCAACGACGGTGGCTTCCTCCTGTTGGACGTCGGTGACGTGGAGACCCTCCTCGAGTTCTCGGCGCAGTTCAAAGACCTCAACGACGAGCTCGAGATCACACCCGTCGTGGAGTTGAACGCGGGCGTGAACATCGCGATGAAGGCGTACGCCTGGGTCGACTCGGTGTCGTGACGGCCGTCGACCGCCACGCCCGAGCACGGTGTGGCATCGGTCGTTTCGGAGCAAGCAACGGTTCGCGATCGTCGTGAATCGATGGACCGAATGCTCGAAGTCGCTCGCGAGGCGATTTTCCCGCCGAGTCCCCGGCAACGCCTGCCCTGACAGCAGTCCGGAGCAGGGAATCGTCGGTACGACCATGGGACGCCATGGCGACACGGGCGCCGGCCCGCGCCCGATGCCGGTCGCGGGCGGGGCAGAGGTGCGCTCGCACCGCCGGCCACCGCGGGTCACGCGAGCCCGTGCGGCGTCCGTGGTCGCCATCGGTGCTCTCGCCGGCGGGGTCGCCGTCGCCGGTACGGCGGCGCCGTGGTGGCGCGGCACATCGCACCTCCCACCCGCGGCCGGGTCGCACGGATCGCCGGGAGCGCCGAGCGCGGGCCCCGGCGTGCTCCCCGTGCCCCCGTCAACCCCGGAGGCCTCGGCGCCGGACGAGCACGCCGCCGCACCGGCCCGCGCGCCGTCGGGGTCGTCGGCCTCGTCGGAGCCCGCGACGGTGGTCGCGGAGTCGAGCGGAGCTCCGGCACGGACGGTGTGGCGCGCCGACGGTCCCGGCGCCTTCGGTCGTACCTCCTGGAGCACCGTCGGGACCACGGCGCCCCGGGTGGACCGCGAGGAGGTGTCGTTCCGCCTGACCGGCCCCGGACAGCGCAGCGAGCTCGAGCCCGCCATCCCGACCGTGCACGAGGGAGGTCAGCACGACCTGACCTTCTCGGTGCGGCTGGACGGCGATCTCGCCACGAGCTCCGCAGCGCGTCACGTCATCGCCCGGTGGGAGAACGACGGCCCGGGGCGCGCGCCTCTGGACCTCCGCGTGCAGGGCGGCGATCTCGTCCTGCACGGCGGCGAGGGCCACCCCTCGGGGCCGCGGACCTTCACCCGCACCCTCGGACACGCCCCCGTCGGCGAGTGGACGCACCTCCGGGTCCTCGTGCGGTTCTCCGCCGACCCCGCGAAGGCCGGTGTCAGCGTCTGGCGGGACGGAGGGCTCGTCGTCGACGGAGCTCGCCCCCGCGGCGGCACCCTCTACCCGGGTCAAGAGAGCTACCTCAGGGTCGGCCTACACCGGGACAAGACCATCGCGAGACCGAGCGCGGCGCGCGTCAGCGAGTGGCGCATCGAGCACGGACGTGCTGACACGGATCCCGACCGCGCGGACCGACCACGCGACGGCTCCACGACGGCGCGCCATTCCTCGGACGACCGGCGCGAGGCGACGTCCGGCGAATCCGTCCGGCGAGGATCCGAGGGGTCCGACGCGGACGGGCGCCTCCGGACCACGCCTCGGCACCCCCGGACAGCCCCGGCGTCCATGTCGTCGCGCGGCGAGGCGGAGACCGGGCGCGCGGAGAGCGGGGACACGGAGAGCCGGTCGACCTCCGACGACACCGGCTCGCCCTAGTTCGGCTGCTCGCCGAAGTCGGACAGGACCCGTTCGAGGGGCGCGGGGTGCACCGCGACGTCGCCGGCGAAGGGGTGGTCGATCGCCACGGCGACGAACAGCAGCACGCCGATCAGGGCGGACAGGCTCGCCGTCATCAGGGTGTGGAGCAGCGTGCTGCGCATGCCGAAGATCAGGGCGAAGCCGATCGTCACCACCGCACCGACGATCAAGGCGATCCACAGCACCACCGGGACGCCCTGCTCGACGAAGTCCAGGCGATGCGAGCGCGCGGTGACCAGATCGTTGAACCGTTCGGCCTCGATCCCCTGGTACTGCTGTTGGGCCGGCGTCGTGATCGGCATCGTCGCCAGCGTCTGCGAGGTCTCGTCGAGGATGCGCGTGACCTCGGGCGAACCGGGTTCCCCACGCGCCATCGCCGGCCACTCGACGTCCACCACCGCGACGGCGTAGCGCCGGACGTCGCCGTGCAGTTGGTCGCGCAGTTCCGGCGGGAAGGCGCCGCTGTCGCGGTAGATGGTGCGCAGGGCGCTGGCCTCGTCGCCCACGACCTGCTCGGCGTGGCTGAAGTTCTCCCAGCTCACGATGACGACGAACGCCAGCAGCACCGCGTAGATCACTCCGACCACCGCGATGATGAATCCGGCGACCTCGTTGTGGTCGCCTTGGCGCAGGGCGGGCCAGTGTCGACGCAGCACGATCTGGATCACGACCACCGCAGCGGGCAGCACCACGATCAACAGCAATCCGGTCAGCCAGATCGGCAGGTCGGTCATCCCACTCCCTTGCAGCGGACGATGGAATTCCGGGCGGGTCGGCCGGCGAATCCTGGACCGCGACGGCACTCACCGACAGCACCATTGCCGGACCGGACCACTCGCGTCCAGCACCTCGGACCACGACCGTTCGGGAAGGACATACAGCCGGTAGCGGTACGAGCACTCTTCGACACTTTCGATCGGCACCGGAGCAATGGCGGCGCTTCCGTCGCGAATGCCCATCGCCGACCGCCCGGACGAATCATGGATCCGTCGACGGGCGACCGGGAGAATGATGCCCGCCCGTCACGCGAGGATTCGGGGTCGAGACATGGGATCAGTCAGCTCTCACGGGACCGACACCGACGTGGTGGTCATCGGCGCCGGCCCGTCGGGCCTGTTCGCCGCGGTCGAGCTGGCGCGGCGCGGCGTCGCCGCCCGGGTCCTGGACCGCCTGCCCGAACCGCACCACCAGACCCGCGCCACGGCGGTCCAGCCGGGGACGCTCGAGCTCCTCGCCTGTTCCGGGATGGTCGACGAGGTGCTGGCCGCGTCCGTGCACGTGAAGTGCGCCCGGGTGGTCGACGCGAACCTGGACCTCGTCAGCGAGATGCCGTACGCCGACATCGACTGTCCGTGGACGTTCCAGTGCAGCCTGCCCCAGTGGCGTACGGAGCAGATCCTCACCGAGCGGCTCACCGAGCTCGGCGGCACGGTCGAGCGCGGCGTCGCGGCCTCGTCCGTGGAGGAGCGCGACGACGGTGTGCTGGTCCGGCTCGACCGGGCTGACGGGACGGCGAGCGCCGTCGAGGCGGCGTGGGTCATCGGCGCCGGCGGCGCCCACAGCATCATGCGGGAATCGATGGCGGAGACACTCGAGGGCTTCACCTACCCGGGGACGGTGCTGGCGGCCGACGTCGGCGTGCGCTGCGGCCTGGCCCGGGACGCCTCGAACCTCGCCGCCACGCCCGAGGGCTTCGTCCTGCTCGTGCCGCTCCCAGGGGATCGCTGGCTCACGTTCGTCGGCGACCTCGACGACGCCGAGACGACGGAGCTGGAGCGCACGACTCCGGCCGAGGTCGTCGCGGCCGGGATCGGCCGGCGCCTCACCGCCGATGTCACGGTGGAGGACGTCGGATGGGCGGCGTCGTTCCACATGCACCAGCGTGTCGTCCCGCGCCTGGCCGAGGGCCGCCGCTTCCTCCTCGGCGACGCCGGCCACCTGTCGAGCCCGTTCGGCGGCGAGGGCCTGAACGCCGGCCTGCACGACGCCCAGGACATCGCGTGGAAGCTCGCGCTCGCGGTGGGCGGGCACGCGCGGCCCGCGCTGCTGGAGAGCTTCGAGATCGAGCGCCTCGCCGCCGACCACCAGGTGCTCGACGTCTCCCGCCGCATCGACGCCGGTGCCCGCGCGGCGGTCGAAGCCGCGCGCACCGGGGTTCGCCCGGCTCCGCCGAGCCCCGCCCAACGGGACGCCCTGGCCCGGTCACGGTGCCTGCTCGACGTGAGCTACGCCGACAGCCCCATCGTCGGAGAGCACGTCGAGCCGGGGGCGGAGGCCATCACGGGGCCGGGTCCGGGCGAGCGCTTCCCGGGCCGCGCGACGCTGTCCGGCGCGGCGCACCACCTGCTGATCTCCGGCACTGCGGACGCCGCCGGCATCGAGCAGCTGGACCGCCGCTGGCGCGGGCTCGTCGACATCGTCCGGGACACCGACGGTTCCCGGCCCGCGTCGCGCGCACTGCTGGTCAGGCCCGACGGACACGTCGGCTTCCGCGCCACTCGCGCCGACGCGGCCGGGCTCGCCGCGCTCGACACCTTCCTCGACTCCTACCTGGTGCCGGCGTCAGCCTGATCGAGCCCGACGTCGATCTGCGTCCATCGCACGCCCGTGCCGCCGATGTCGTGTCCGGATCGAGGCCACCGGAGCGGTTTCGTCGGTGGTAGGACGATCTCGTGGACACCCAGGCCGGCGCCGGTGCCGTCGTGCTCGACATCGTGGGCGCGCGGGTGAGCACGCTGCGCGGGACGGTCGAGCCGGTGCGGTCCGACGAGGCCGACTCGGTCCACCAGTTCCGCGTGAGCGCGCGGACCCTGCGCACCGTGCTCGCGACCTACCGCCCGGTGCTGCGACGGGAGGCGACCGATCCGTTGCGCGATGAGCTCCGGTGGGTCGCCGGTGTGGCCGGGGACGCGCGCGACGCCGAGGTCGCCGAGGAGCAGCTCGCGGACCTGCTCGCGACGGTGCCCGAAGCGCTCGTCCTCGGCCCCGTCGACCAGCGCGTGCACGCCGTGCTGCGCCGGCGCTACCGCCGGGCCCACCGCGAGCTCGTCACCGTCCTCGACGGCGCCCGCTTCACCGAGCTGATCGCCGGGCTCGAGCGACTGCTCGCCGACGCGCCGCTCACCGACCTCGCGACGGCGGACGCCGCCGCCGTCCTCACCCGCTGCGTGCGCCGCGACGATCGCCGCCTGCGCGCCGCCGTGAAGGCCGCGGAGCGCGCGGGCACGGAGCACGAGCGCGCCGAGCTGCTGCACGAGGTCCGCAAGACGGCCAAGCGCCTGCGCTACGCCGCGGAGTCGGTCGAACCGGTGCACGGCCGGGACGCCAAGCGCGTGGCGTCCCGGGCGAAGACGGTGCAGACCTGTCTCGGCGACCACCAGGACACCGTGGTCCTCCGCGAGGTGCTGCTCGAGCTCGTCGATCTCGCCCACGAGGCGGGCGAACCGGGTTTCACCTACGGCCTCATGTACGCCGAGGCCACCCGTCGCGGCGTCGACGCGTCGGCGCGCGCGGAGGTCGCGCTCGCCGAGCTCACCCACGGGTCGCGGGCGTCCTGGCCCGGCTGACCCGGTCGGCGTCACTCCGCCGGTGGGTCCGGGCGCTCGTCGTCCTCGTCCGGTTCCTCGGAGCGTGCCGCAGCGCGGACGCGCACGACGCCGCTCTCGAGGTCGAGCCCGACGAAGCGGGCTCGCTCCCCGTCGTCGTCCGACTCCTCGACGCCCTCGAGCTTCGGGGAGCGGAAGATGCCGCCGAACGCCGTCATGGCCTCAGTCTAGGACGGCGGCCGGGCGATCGGCGTCGAGCAGGAGGACCCCGACCTCCGGCACGCCGAGGTGCCGCCGCGCCCGGGTCACGCTCCTGACCAGGGCCGCCGTGAGCAGCCGGTCGCGGCCCTCGCGGTCGAGGTCGCGCACGGCCTCGCACGCCGCTTCGAAGGCGTGGTTGCGGTCGGTCGCGCCCAGCGACCGGAGCCCGGTGACGCGCTGGACGAGGTGTTCCTCGGCACGGTCCCGGAGGTCGCGCAGCCAGGGATCGCGCGGCGCGCCGACCAGCCCCGTGGCGGCGAGCTCGCCGTAGACCACGGCGCGCACCACGCCTCGTGCGCGCGGGCCGTGCACCCGTGTGCCGACGAGCGCCGGGGCGACGCCGGTCAGGCGGGCGCGGACGGCGTCGTCGACCTGGTCGTTGACGCGCCGGGCCAGCCAGCCCAGCAGCGGGTGCGTGCACCGGGGACGGTCGGTGAAGTGCGCTCCGGACAGGACGGAGACGTACTCCATGAGGCAGGCGCCGTCGGCGGGGTCGCGGTGCTTCCCGCGGGCGAGCAGCGGGACGCCCGAGGGCGTGGGGTCGTGCGTCGGTGTGGTCATCGTCGGTCTTCCTTCTCCTGGACGGGTTGGCACGCGGGAACGGCCCGACAGGAGGTGACCGGGAGCGACGAACGAGAGGTGGGCGCATGCGGCCTCCTGAACGGTCGGAACCGAACAGGGACCGTCAGCAGGAAGACCTGCGGTTGAAGGCGAGCCCCATCGCCTGTCAGGACAAGGTAGACCTCTCCGGGCGCGTGGCACCAGCCCGGAGAGCGGCTGTCAGGAGAGATCCTGCAGGTCGGCGCCCTCGCCCGCGACGACGTCCTCGGTCCACCGAGCGGCCGCGCGACGGCGGTAGCCGGGTCCGAACACGTGCAGGACGATCTGACGCGGCAACCAGGGCACCTCGGCCTCGACCACGGCGCGCCGTTCCGCGTCGAGCCCGTCGAGCAGCCAGTTGCCTTCCTCGGCCAACGTCGGCAGGGACTTCGGCGCGATGTTGAACCGCTGGTCCCAGTCGTGCCACTGCCGGTGGGTGATCGTCGCCGACACGACGGGCATCGCCTCGGCCTCCTCGCGGTCGAGGTGGGGCACGAGCACGGCCTCGAGCTCGTCGAGCGCGGCGAGCAGCGCGTCCCGATCGTCCCTGGCGCCGGTGTCGTCCCAGCGTCGCGCGGCGGCCCGGAACCGCTCGATCGCCGGATCGATCGCGGCATGATCGGCGTCCATCGCGTCGAGCAGCTCCTCCGCCCCGGGGTGCAGTCTCCGGATCAACGGATAGAGCCCGTCGTCCTCGCCGGTGTGGTGGGCGTGCAGGAAGTCCATGAGCCATCCGATGTGTCCGGCGATCGCGTGTCGACGGACCGTCGGCGGCTCGACGGCGAGTGCCCGGCGGGTGCGGCCGAGGTCGCGACGCAGGGCGTCGTGGACGATCCCCATCATGCGGGTGTCGGCCGGCCCGTTCTCGTTCGTCGTCATCTCTGCTCCAGATTCGTGATCAGGGTGCGGACCCATTCCTGGTACTGCTCGACGGTCCAGTGCGACTGGTTGACGAGCAGGTCGTAGACCTCGGGGCACGTCTGGGCCCAGAAGAGGTCGAGCTCACGGGTCTCCACGGGCCGGTCCAGGACGACACGCATGCCGTCGCCCGTGGTGCTGTAGCGGTTGCGTTCCTGAGCGGCCCGGACCTCGGCCAACGCCGGCTCGCTCCCGGCGCCCTCGCGCAGCGCGAGTTGGAGCCCGATCGTGCGGACGTGGATGTCGGTGATGAGGGCGGCCGCGGCGTCCGCGCGCTCGGCCAGATCGCCCTGTGCCAACGCGAGGAACTGCGGGCGCTCGGCGAGCGGCACCGGCTCGTCGTCGCCGACGACCGCCCCGTCGATCGCCGCAGTCAGCAGGGCGACCTTCCCCCCAAGCGTCCCGTAGATCGTCTCGACGGACACCCCGGCGGCCCGGGCCACGTCCCGCATGCCGGTGGCCGCCCAGCCCCGCTCGCCGAACAAGGCTCGCGCGGCGCTGATCACCTCGGTGCGCGTCTGCGCGGCCTGCATCGCACGGCGTGGGGACCGGTAGGTCCTGGTCGGCTCGGCCATGCGCCTCAACCTAGAACACGCATGTAGTGAATACAACGACGTTACCGGCTGGCGGCGGGTGGGTGCGCAGAGCGACCCTCAGAATGCTCGGTCTCGCCCGATCTCGGCGTTCAGCGATTGGCGATGGGAACGCCGGTGCCGACCTCTCCATTTCGATCTTCCGAGAGTGTCACCAGGAACATCCGCACCCGGGCCGACCCGTACACGCTGCTGACAGTCTCGGGAGATCGAAATGGAGAGGCGACGCGAGCGACGGCCGGGAGCGGCGGCCGGGAGTGCCCCGGCTACGACCCGAGATCAGTCGCCGACGTGCCGCCCGTGGCGCCACTGCGCCTCCTCGGCAACCCGCTGATGCTGATGGCCGCGATGCGGCCGATCGGGGTGGTCGTGGGCGCACGGGCACCAGTGGCAGAGGTGCCACGGAGGACACGCGCCCGCGTGGTCGGGGGGGACCGCCGTCGTGGGCGCTCCTGCTGTAGCGACCGATCGTCGTCATCACCGTCACGCCGGGAGCTGCGCGAGGGTCTGCTCGATCTCGTGGCGGTGGTAGGCGCGCGGCGTGATCGCCCAGCCGGTGCGGTGGTCGCGGTGCCCCGACGCCATGCCGCACCACCCGCACCCGCCCGCGGCGTCCAGGACCGCCCGCGACTCGATCTCGTGCCGCCGCGCGACGACGGCCTCCGCGGCGCGCCGGGCGCGGCGCTGGGCGGCCCGGTCGTACGCGAACCAGATGCCGAACGGGATCGCGAGGATCGCCGCGGTGATCAGGACCCACTTGACGATGAGGATCACGACACCGAGAAGGAGCAGCCCGCCGACGACCACCGCCGCGGGACTTCCCCGGGACCGCCGGGCCATCTCAGCACCACCACTTGCGCGCGCAGTAGCCACCGGTCAGCGCGCCGTCGGGGAGGCCGCTGTCGCCGTCGCCGAGGTCCACGTCGACGTCCCCGCCACTCCCGCTCTCGGCGACGGCAGGGGTCCCCGAGCAGTCGCGCTCGCCGTAGTCGGCCGCCCGCAGCTGCGACATGTAGGCCGGGGAGGCGTCGTTGCGGCCCTGGTACACGCCGACCGTGGGGTAGACGACCATCAGCTCGCCCAGGTCGGTCGAGCCCGTGGTCTCGACGCGACGCAGCAGGCGCCCGGAGCCGTCTCGGTCGCGCGCGCCGTCCGCGATCAGCCGGACCTGACCGTCCGCGAGGAAGCCCTCCAGCTGGTCCTTGGCCTCGCGTCCGCCGCGGGTGCTCATCTCACAGGCGTCGATGCCCAGGAGCCGCACGCGCCGGCCGCCGGAGACCTCGAGGGTGTCGCCGTCGATCACGTCGGTGACCGTGACGGTCTCGCCCTCCGCCACCGGAGCGGTCGTGGTGGTGGGTGACGACGACGTCGTCGTGCTCGTCGGCGCGGGACTCGCCGTCGGCGTGACCACCGGCGTCCGCGACGACGCCGCGGTGGGCGTCGGCGAGGCGGTGCTGATGTCCGTGGCCGCCACCACGATGAACACCCCGACCGCGATCCCCAGCCAGACCTTGTACGCCTGCCGCACCGGACTCCTCCCCGACGAGATCTCCACGCGTTGTGACACGACGTCGCAGATGTCGGGGGCGGCGTTACCGCGGGCATCGACGGGAGGACATCGAGTCGCTACCGTTTCGAATATTGATTCAAAAGGGGAGGCCGACGATGCCCGCCACGAGCGATGACCTGACCGCCGTCGACCCGATGGACCGCGCGCTGCACAAGCAGGGCCCGCCGCACGAGCTGTTCGCCCGCCTGCGGGACGGGTGCCCGGTGCACCCCGGGACCGGGCCGGACGGGCACCGCTTCTGGTCGGTCACCCGCGACGAGGACGTCACCGCGGTGAGCAAGGACCCGGCGACGTTCTCCAACCACCGTGGGGGCATCTTCCTGCACCCCGACCAGGTCGCGCCGCTGGACTTCCTGCGCCAGGTCCTGCTGTTCAAGGACCCGCCCGAGCACCGGGACTACCGACGCATCCTCGCGTCGGTGTTCACCCCGAAAGCGATCGCCGGCATGGAGGGCACGGTCCGCGCGGTGGTCACCGACGTGATCGACGGCGTCGTCGAGCGGGGCCACGCCGACCTGGCCGGCGACATCGCCGTGCCCATCCCGCTACGGGTGCTCGCGGGGCTGCTGGGCATCCCCGACGACGACGTCGACCAGCTCTACGACTGGACCCACCAGATCGAGCGTGCCCAGCAGTCCGACGAGCCGGCCGGGGCGACGGCGGTGTTCGGCGAGATGGTCGGCTACCTCCACCAACAGATCGAGCGGCAGATGGCCGCCGGCGGCGACACCCTCGTCACCCGCCTGAGCAGGGCGGAGGTCGACGGGCAGCACCTGGCCCCCGAGGAGATCCTCACGTTCTTCGGGCTCCTGGTGTTCGCCGGCAACGACACCACCCGCAACACCATCGCGACCGGCACCCTCGCGCTGCTCGCCCACGACCAGTGGTCCACGCTGCGCGACCGGCCCGAGATCGTCCCGCAGGCCGTCGAGGAGATCCTGCGCTGGACGTCGGTGGTGAAGTACTTCGCCCGCACCGCCACCTGCGACACCGAGATCGAGGGGCAGCCGATCGCCGAGGGCGAGAAGGTCGTCACCTGGTTCTCGTCGGCCTCGCGCGACGGCGACCTCAACGAGGACCCGGACCGGTTCGACATCACCCGGGAGAAGCCCGAGCACCGCGCGTTCGGCGGCGGCGGGCCCCACGCGTGCCTCGGCAACCAGCTCGCTCGGCTCGAGCTCCGCGTCCTGTTCTCCGAGCTCCCCCGACGCCTGCCCGACCTCGCCCTCGACGGCGACCCCGTGTACCTGGACTCGAACTGGGCCCACGCCCTGACGTCGCTGCCGGTCCGCTTCTCCCCCGGTCCCCGCTCGAGGTGAGAGCACGTCCGTCACGCGGAGAGCCGTTGGCGCCGACCGTCGGTCGCTGTCACCACATCAGTCACACGTGTCACTCTTGACTCACCCGTCACAGACCGCCAGCGTGCGGGACGTGGGTGCCCACCGGCACCTCGGGGGGTCGTCGGCACCGGCGGGCCGGTGTCGGGCAGGAGGCGGTGGGGGCGATCGTGGACACGGACACGCTGGACCGGGGGTTGACGGCGACGCTGTTCGGCGACGAGCCGGACCTGCGCGACGACGGGGACGGCTGGGGCGGCCCCGAGGCGGTCACGGTCCTGCCGCGCAAGAAGATCCGCCGCCGGCCCGCGCGCCGACCCGTCCGCCGGCCCGTCCGCGGCGGCCCCGAGCTCGCGCGGACCACGGCGCCGTCACCGATGGACCGGCCGACGGTCCCGCGGACCCTTGTCCCCGCCGAGCTCCTGACCGTCCCGCGGGCCACACCCGCGCCGGTCGTGCCGCCGGCGCCGAAGCTCCGGCGGCGGGGGCGGCGCCGGGCGGTCCTGCTCACGCTGGTGCTCGGTGCGGTCGTGGCGACGGCGACCGGCGAGCTGCACCCCTGGTCGACCCCGGCCCCGATCCCGACCCCGCCGCCCGCGCCCGCTCCGGTGGCGGTGCCGCCGCCCGCCGCGGTCCGACCGGTCTATCCGGCCGAGGTCGCGCGCGACGCGACCGCTCGGATCGACGCGCTGGTGCCCGCCCGCGCCGTCGGGCACGTCTCGGTGGCCGCTGTCGACACCGTGACCGGCCGGACGTTCGGCTACGCGGCCGACAATCCCGTGCCCACGGCGAGCGTGGTCAAGCTCGACGTCCTCGAGACCCTGCTGCTCCAGCACCAGGGGTCCGGCGAGCCGATCCCGTCCGCGACCATGGACCTGGCGACGCGGATGATGCAGCAGAGCGACAACGAGGCCGCCTCGGCCCTGTGGGAGGGCGTCGGCGGCGTGCCCGCCATCGACGCCGTCAACCAGCGCCTCGGCCTGCGCGACACCCACCTCGTCGACCACTGGGGCGACACGAGGACGCCGGCCTCCGACCAGCTCGCGCTGCTCGCGGCGCTGACCGGGCCCTCGCCGCTCGACGCGGACTCCCGCGCGCTCGCGCACGACCTCATGACCCACGTCGTGGACGACCAGCGCTGGGGCGTCAGCGCCGCCGCCGACCCGGGGACGACCCCGGCGCTGAAGAACGGCTGGATGTCCGTCGACGCCGACGACGGGCGGTGGGTCACGGGGTCGGTCGGCATCGTGACCGTGTCCGGCCACCCCGTCCTCCTGGCCGCGATGGTCGGGCAGCAGGCGAGCGAGGCGGACGGGATCGACCTCGTCGAGGCCCTGTCGCGGGCCGCCGCGAGCGCGGTGGCGGTCCGGCC
>NZ_JBTWNF010000036.1:0-11878 GCF_054796175.1 Actinomycetospora sp. C-140
AATACCCGTTCGCTGCGACCCCTCAGCGCCGGGCGGCCCGGCGCGCCGCGAACTCGGCGGGCCGGTCGAGCCAGGGGGCGTCGACCGGCCGGGGCGTGAAGCGGCCGTCGCGCACCGCCGCGGCGGCGAACACGCCCGCGACGCACGGCCCGTTGACCAGGGCGCCCGACATGGCGCCGGCGACGAGGTCGTCGAGGGGCACCCGGCGGATCACCAGGTCGGCCTCCTCGTCGTCACCCGAGGCCGGGCGCTCCACCGATCGCAGCCCGCGGGCGAGGAACACGCGCACCGACTCGTCGGCGAAGCCGGGGCAGCCGGCGATGTCGACGAGCGTCGCCCACCGGTCGGCCTCGATGCCGACCTCCTCGACCAGCTCGCGCTGCGCGGCCACGACCGGATCCTCGGCGGGGTCGTCGAGGAGCCCGGCCGGCATCTCCCACAGGCGTCGCCCGAGCGCGGGGCGGTACTGGTAGATCATGACGAGGCGGTCCTCCTCGTCGAGCGCGGCGACGGCGACGGCCCCGAAGTGCTCGACCTTCTCCCGCCCCGCGATCCGCCCGCCGGGCATCCGCACGTCGTCGCGGCGCAGCGCGAAGATCGGACCCTCGTAGATCGTCTCGCTGGAGACGACGGCGAAGTCGTGCGGCGGCCGCCCGTCGTGCGGGTCGTCCAGGGAGCCCGGGGTGATCGGCGGCGTCACGTCGAGGCCGCGGCCGGGATGTCGACACCGTCGACGCGCGCCTCGGTGTCGTCTCCGTCGAGCTCGTCGGGCACGGCCGAGGTGTCCAGGTCCAGGCGACCGGACGCGACGTGGCGCAGCGACGCCGCGACGAACGCGCGGAACAGCGGGTGCGCCCGGGTCGGGCGGCTCTTGAGCTCCGGGTGCGCCTGCGTGCCGACGAAGAACGGGTGCTGGTCGCGGGGCAGCTCGACGAACTCCACGAGCCCGCCGTCGGGCGAGGTCCCGGAGAACACCAGGCCGGCCTCGCCGAGGCGCTCGCGGTAGGCGTTGTTGACCTCGTAGCGGTGGCGGTGCCGCTCGGTGACCTTCCCGGTGCCGTAGGCGGCGCGGGTGACGGTGTCCGGGGCGAGCACCGCGGGCCACGACCCGAGGCGCATCGTGCCGCCCATGTCCCGGTCGCCGGCGACGACGTCGGCCTGGTCGGCCATCGTCGAGATCACCGGGTGCGGGGTCGTCTCGTCGAACTCCGCGGAGTTGGCGCCCTCGAGCCCGGCCATCGACCGCGCCGCGTGGATCACCATGCACTGCAGGCCGAGGCAGAGACCGAGCGCGGGGATGCCGTTGCGGTGCGCGTGGGCGAGCGCCCCGACCTTGCCCTCGATCCCGCGGATGCCGAACCCGCCGGGCACGAGGATGCCGTCGACGCCCTGCAGCGCCGCGGCGGCGCCGGCCGCGCTCTCGCACTCGTCGGACCCGACCCACCGGACGGCGACCCGGGCGCGGTGGGCGAACCCGCCCGCCCGCAGCGCCTCGGTGACCGAGAGGTAGGCGTCGGGCAGGTCGACGTACTTGCCGACGATCGCGATGTCGACGGTTTCCTTCGGGTGGTGCACGCGGTCGAGCAGGTCGCCCCAGACCGTCCAGTCGACGTCGCGGAACGGCAGCCCGAGCCGGCGCACGACGTAGGCGTCGAGGCCCTCGCCGTGCAGCACCTTGGGGATGTCGTAGATCGAGGGCGCGTCGGGGCACGCGACGACGCCGTCGTCCTCGACGTCGCACATCAGGCTGATCTTGCGCGTCATGTCCTCGGGGATGTCCCGGTCGGCGCGCAGCACGAGCCCGTCGGGCTGGATACCGATGTTGCGCAGCGCCGCCACCGAGTGCTGCGTCGGCTTGGTCTTGAGCTCACCCGACGGCGCGAGGAACGGCACGAGCGAGACGTGCAGGAAGAAGCAGTTGTCCCGGCCGACCTCGTGGCGCAGCTGGCGCGCGGCCTCGAGGAACGGCAGCGACTCGATGTCGCCGACCGTGCCGCCGACCTCGGTGATCACCACGTCCGGCGCGGGATCGGCCGTCCTCATGGCCAGCACCCGCGCCTTGATCTCGTCGGTGATGTGCGGGATGACCTGCACGGTGTCACCGAGGTACTCGCCGCGGCGCTCCTTGGCGATGACGGTCGAGTAGACCTGCCCCGTCGTCACGTTGGCGCGCGCCGAGAGATCCCGGTCGAGGAAGCGCTCGTAGTGCCCGATGTCGAGGTCGGTCTCGGCGCCGTCCTCGGTGACGAAGACCTCCCCGTGCTGGAACGGGTTCATCGTCCCGGGGTCGACGTTGAGGTACGGGTCGAGCTTCTGCATCGTGACCCGGAGGCCGCGCGCCGTGAGCAGCTGGCCGAGGCTCGACGCCGTCAGTCCCTTGCCCAGCGACGAGGCGACGCCTCCGGTGACGAACACGTGCTTGGTCGTCCGCGGCGGCTGCATGCTCAGACCCCCTGGATGATGTTCGAGAGGGCCGTTCGGGCGATTCTCCGATCGGAGACTCCGCGATCCACGGGACCTCACGGTAACACCGCGTCGCCTCCTCGCCCGGGTGACCCCACACCCGGGCGGCGCGTCACCCCGCGGCGGGCTGCGGGGTGAACGTCCCCGCCGCCGGTCCGTAGACGCCGGTGCGCCCGTCGGCCTGCTCGCGCAGGGCCAGCACGGTCGCGATCCGGGACGCCGGGCCCTCCAGCCCGTCGACGGTCGACAGGCCGCTGCGCAGCGCCATGTCGGTGCGCACGGTCGACACGACGCCCGCCCCGGTCCGCCCGGCGAGCACCGCGCCCGCGCCGACCCGGTCCATCGCCCCGGCGAGCCGGGCGAGCGTCGTGTCGCGCGCGACGTCGGTCCCCGCACCGGCCACGACGAGCGCGAGCTCGGCGGGTTCCGGGTCGAGCGCGTCCGGGCCCTGGACGTAGCCGGCGTCGGCGAGCGCCCGCAGCGCGGTCGAGGCCTCCGGGCCGGTGGCGCGCTCCGCCGCCGGTCCGGGCCGGGCGACGAGCAGCGAGCCGAGCAGCGAGCCGGTCAGCGTGCCGGTGTCGGTGGTGGTGGGCAGCTGGGCGCCGGCGGGCAGCAGCCGCGGCACCAGCGCCCGCAGCGCCTCGGCGCGGTCCGGGGCGGTCGCGGCGTCGGTGAGCGCCAGGCGCCCCGTCACGCGCCCCCCGGCGCGGCCGACGAGGTCGGTCACCGCTTCCACGTCGCCCGGGTCGGCCCCCGGGGCCGCGAGGACCGCCACGCGACGCCCCGGCAGCACCCCGGCCACGGTCGAGGGTGCGCCCGCCGCGACGAGACGCTCGGTGGCGCCGAGACGGTCGCCGAGCGCGTCGCGGTCCCCGCGGAGCTGCACGACCTGGGCCGCGAGCTCGTCGCGGTCGGAGGTCAGCGCGCCGAGGACGCGCCCGGACAACGCCGAGGCCCCGAGCACCACCCCCAGCGCCAGGGCCAGCAGGATCGCGGCGATCGACACGACGTGGTAACGCAGTGACATCAGCCCCCGACCCCCCGAGCGGCGGAGACGGTGGCGTCCCAGCCCTCCCGTAGCAGCATCACGATCGCCTCGGCCAGCCCGCTCGCGAGCAGCGCCGCCCCACCGACGGCGACGACGGCGAGCAGCAGGAGCAGCACCGCCCCGGTGGTGACCCGGTGGCGGTGCAGGGCGGCCACGGCCGAGGAGTCGACGAGCGTCGGGCCGAGGCGCAGGCGCGTGAGCACGGTCGACGGGTTGCTCCCCGACCGGCCGCGGTCCAGGAAGCCGGTGAGCGTGGCGTCGAACCCGCACGCGACCACCAGCGAGGCGCCGTGCCGGTGCGCCAGCAGCAGCGCCATGTCCTCGGGGTTGGCCGACGACGGGAAGCCCAGCGGGTCGATGCCGGCGTCCTGCAGCCGCGCGAGCCCGGCGATGTGGCCGTCGGTGTCGGCCGGGATCACGACGTCCACGGCCTTGCGGGCGAGCTCGGGGTCGATCTCCAGGGCGGTGCCGACGACCACCGCGGGCGTGTAGCCGGCCGCGCGCAGGCTCTCGGCCCCGGACCCGACGCCCACGAGGACCGGCCGCTCCTCCCGCACGAAGTGCTTGAGCCGTCGCAGCTCGGCCGCGTGGTCCGATCCGGGCGCGACCACGAGCACCGAGCGGCCGTGCACGGCGGTCTCCAGCCCCGGCACGCCGACACCGTCGAGCAGCATGCCCCGCTCACGGCCCATGAACTCGGTGGTGTTCGCCGAGAACGCCTCGAGCTGGGCGGCGAGCCCCCACCGCGCCTCGCCGAGCTGATCGGCCACCGTCTCGGCGGTCTGCGAGAAGCCGCGCGCGACCTCCTGCTCGCCGACGTAGACCCCGCCGTCGTGCAGGCGCACCGGCGCACCGTCGCGCACCCGGCGCAGGACCCCGTCACCGACGTCGTCGACCAGCGCGACCCCGGCGTCGGTGAGGATCTCCGGGCCGAGGTTCGGGTAGCGCCCGGAGATCGACGGGGACACGTTGATCACCCCGGCGACGCCCGCGTCCACCAGCGCGTGGGCCGTCGCGCGGTCGAGGTCGACCTGGTCGATCACCGCGATGTCGCCCCGGCCCAACCGGCGCAGCAGCTCCGGGGAGACCTCGCCGCCGGACCGGCCGCCGAGGCGGGCCGGACCGGCGACCCCCGCCGGCGCCTCCTTCGTGCGCCCCCGTGGCCACTTCATGCCCGCCACCCCGCACCCGTGCCGTGACCGCCGGAAGTCATGCCCTCGATGGTCGTCGGCGAGGGCGCGTGGACGGAGGCGACGCGCCGGGCGGGAACGCGCCGGTCACCCGGCCCGGCGACTCCGGCGTGTCCCGCTACGGCGTGTGGTCGACGCACCGCGGTCGATGGGGGTCGGCGCGGCGCCGCCCCCCGCGTCGTCGGCGGCCGTCCGGTCGGCGGCCGCGGCGGCGATCAGCTCCTCGGCGTGGGCGCGCCCGGTCTCGGTCTCCTCGGTGCCCGCGAGCATGCGGGCGAGCTCGACCACCCGCTCGCCGTCGTCGAGCAGGCGCACCGCACTGCGGGTGACCCCGTCGGTGCCGTCGACCGCCTGCAGCCCGCCCTTGTCGACGACGAGGTGACGGTCGGCGTACGCCGCCACCTGCGCGAGGTGGGTGACCACCACGACCTGGTGGGTGGCCGCCAGCCGGGCGAGCCTGCGCCCCACCTCGACCGCGGCCCGCCCGCCGACCCCGGCGTCGACCTCGTCGAACACCAGCGTCGGCGTGGTGTCCGCGCCCGCGAGCACGACCTCGACCGCGAGCATCACGCGCGAGAGCTCGCCGCCCGACGCGCCCTTGTGCACGGGCAGCGCCGGCGCGCCGGCGTGCGGGGTGAGCAGCAGCTCGACCTCGTCCACGCCGTCGGGCCCGGCGACGACCGAGCGTCCGTCGACCTCCAGGGCGTCCTGGCCGCCGCCCTCCTTGACCCCGACCGCCATCTGCACCGAGGCCGCGCCCATCGCCAGCCCGTCGAGCTCGGCCGACACGGCGGCGCCGAAGCGCTCGGCGGCCTCGCGCCGCGCCGCTGACACCGTCGCGGCGTGCCCGGCGAGCTCGCCCGCGAGCGCGTCGGCGTCCGCTGCGAGGGCGGCCAGCGCCTCGTCCGACGTGTCGAGGCCCTCGAGCTGCGCACGCGCCGACTCCGCCCACGCCAGCACGCCGTCGACGTCGGCGGCGTACTTGCGCGTGAGGCCCTTGAGCGCGGCCTGGCGCTCGAGCACGTGCTCGAGGCGCTGCGGGTCGGCCTCGAGGCGCTCGAGGTAGTCGGTGAGCTCCGCGGCGGCGTCGCCCAGCAGGGCGGCGGCCTCGGCGAGCCGCGGGTCGAGCCCGGCCAGCGCCGGGTCGTCGCTGCCCTGCAGGCGCCGGCGCGCCTCCCCGAGCAGGCCCACGGCGTCCGGGTCCTCCCCCGTGCCGTCGGGCGGGCCGGCCAGGGCGGCCAGGGCCGCGGACGCCGTGGCCCGCAGCTCGTCGGCGTCGGCGAGACGGCGCGCCTCGGCCACCAGCTCGGCGTCCTCGCCGGGCTGCGGGTCGACCGCCTCGATCTCGGTGAGGCCGTGGCGGAGCATGTCCGCCTCCCGCGTCATCTCGCGGGCCTGGTCGCGGCGTCGGGCCAGCTCGGCGACCGCCCGGCGCCAGGCCGCGCGGGTGCGCCGGTAGGCGGCCAGGGGATCGGCGACGGCGGCGCCGGCGAAGCGGTCCAGCACGGCGCGCTGCTCGGCGGCGCGCAGCAGTCGCAGCGCCTCGTGCTGACCGTGGACCGCGAGCGCCGCGTTCGTGACGTCGCCCAGCACCGCCATCGGCACCGAGCGCCCACCCAGGTGCGCTCGCGACCGCCCGTCGGCCGACACCGTGCGGGCGGCGATGAGGCTGCCGTCGTCGTCGAGCGCCGCTCCGGCGTCGGCGGCCAGGCGCAGCGCCGAGCGCGGGACGGCGGCCTCGTCGGCGTCGTCGGCGTCGTCGGCGTCCCCGGTGTCGTCCTCCTCCGCGTCCTCGGACGGCGGCAGCAGGAACCGGCCTTCGACCATGGCCCGCGAGGCGCCGCGGCGCACCCGCGAGGAGTCGGCGCGGCCGCCACCCAGCAGGTGCAGCCCCGTGACCACCATCGTCTTGCCGGCCCCGGTCTCCCCCGTGACCACGGTCAGCCCCGGGTGCAGATCGAGGGTCGCGTCCTCGATCACCCCGAGACCCTGGATCCTCAGCTCGGCGAGCACGGGCCTCACGGTAACGGGCCCGTCCGACGCTCCGGTGCCGAACACGCCGATCCGATCGAACACATGGTCGAACGGTCGGTGGCGGGCGGTCGGCGGGAGGCGCAGCGAAGCGGAGCTCGACCCCTCGTGCGGGTCAGCGACGGCGCCCCCGCCAGCCCTGGACCGGGAGACCGAACTTGCGCACGAGCCGGTCGGTGAACGGCTGGACGCGCAGCCGCGCGAGCAGCACCGGGTTGCGCCCGCGGACCACCTCGACCCGCGAGCCGGGCGGCAGCTCGATGGTGCGTCTCCCGTCGCAGACGAGGACGCCGGCGTCGCCGCGGTTCGACACCTCGAGCGCCACCGTCGACTCCGGCGACACCACCAGCGGCCGGGCGAACAGCGCGTGCGCGTTGCTCGGCACCAGCAGCATCGCCTGCACCTCGGGCCACACGACCGGTCCGCCCGCGGAGAACGCGTAGGCCGTCGAGCCGGTCGGCGTCGCCACCAGCACCCCGTCGCAGGCGAACTCCGACACCGGACGTGCGTCCACCTCGAGCACGACGTCGAGCAGCCGGGCCCAGTTCATCTTCTCGACGATCGCCTCGTTGAGCGCCCACGTCCGGCCCAGCTCGGTGCCGTTCTGGTGCGCGACGACGTCGACGGTCATGCGCTCCTCGACGCGGTACGTGCGCCCGACGACGGCCTCCAGCACGGCCTCGAGGTCGTCGGTGTCGGCCTCGGCCAGGAACCCGACGCGCCCGAGGTTGACCCCCAGCATCGGCACTCGCGCGTGCCGGGCGAGCTCGGCCGCGCGCAGCAGCGTGCCGTCGCCGCCGAGCACCAGGACGATCTCCATGCCGAGCGCGGCGTCGGAGTCCGCGTCGACCGTCCGGGGACGCAGGTCCTCGGGCAGGTCGTCGAAGAGGCCCTCGGCCGTCGCGTACTCGTCGGTGAGCAGCCGCAGCGCGAAGCCGGCCTCGCCGAGGCGCCGGGCCGCCTGCGACGCGACCTTGCGCGTCGCCTCCCGGCCGGTGTGCACCACGAGCAGCGCGTTCCGGGGCCCGGACACCTCGGCGGACTCGCCGGCCCCCTCGACCTGCGTGCCCGCACCGACCACGGCTCCGGTCACCGGCGCCCCTCCGTTCGTCGTGCTCACGTCGGTCCCCGCTCCACGGCCCGCCGCACCAGGGCCTCCTCGTCCACGTCCTCCCCGACACCGCGGCGCAGCCAGCAGAAGTACTCGACGTTGCCCGACGGGCCCGGAAGCGGGCTGGCGACGACGTCGCGCAGCACGAGCCCGCGCTCCCGGGCGGCCGCGACGACACCGAGGACCGCTTCGGCTCGCAGCGCCGGGTCGCGCACGACGCCGCCGGACCCCAGCCGGTCCCGGCCGACCTCGAACTGCGGCTTGACCATCGGCACCAGGTCGCCGCCCGGGACGGTGCACGCGACGAGCGCGTCGAGCACCAGCCCGAGCGAGATGAACGACAGGTCGGCGACGACGAGCTCGACCGGCCCGCCGATGTCCCCGGGGCCGAGCGTGCGGACGTTGACCCGGTCGTGCACGGCGACCCGCTGGTCGGTCCGCAGCGCCCACACCAGCTGCCCGTAGCCGACGTCGACGGCGACGACCTCGCGCGCCCCGCGCCGGAGCAGCACGTCGGTGAACCCGCCGGTGGACGCGCCGGCGTCGAGGCAGCGCCGGCCCTCGACGGCGAGACCCTGCGGCTCGAACGCCTCGAGCGCGCCCAGCAGCTTGCCCGCGCCCCGCGAGGCCCACCCCGGGTCGTCGACGTCGTCGCGCACGACCACGGCCGCGGCGGTCTCGACAGCCGTCGCGGGCTTGGTCGCCACCGTGCCGCCGACCGTCACCCGGCCGTCCGCGATGAGCCCGGCGGCGTGCTCGCGCGACCGCGCGAGGCCACGCCGGACCAGCTCGGCGTCCAGACGCAGCCGGCGGGCGGTGGACCGCGCCACCGTGCTCAGGTCCGGTCCACGTCGGCCAGCACCGCGACGAGTGCGTCGTGCACGGCCTCGAACCGGGTGGCCTGGTCGGCCGCGTCGAAGGGCTCCTCCTGCTCGTCCCACGGCAGGGCGCCGACTGCCGCGCGCAGCGAGTCCAGCGCGCTGTCCGCGGACGGCGCGACCTCGGTCGGCGGGGCGTCGGCCGGCTCGCTCGACGGCGCGTGCCCGCCGTCGTGCCCGGGCACGGTCATCGCGTGTCCTCCCGACGTCGTGGGCCCTGCCGTCTCCACGCTAACGCGTCAGCCCGTGGGCAGGCCGAGCGCGCTGATCATCTTCGCGGCCCGGTCGTCCGCGGCGCGGACCCCGGGATGCCCGTCCGACTCCCACGCCACGCGGCACAGCGCCCGCAGCGCCGCGGCCGTGTCGTCCCGGGTGTCGTCCCCGTCCGCGCTCAGCACCAGGGCGTCGTCGGCCCGGTGCGCGCTCCAGCCGGCGGTGTCGCCCGTGGTGACGCTCGTCGGCGCGAGGTCGCCGTCCAGGACCGTGAGGTCGGCGCCCAGGAAGGTCGGGCGGTGCTCGGGCGCGGCGGGCAGCAGATCGGCGGCCGTCGAGACGCCCGTGAGGACGAGCAGGGTGTCGGCGTCGATGGCGTGTCCGCCCGCGATGTCGGTGTCGAGGCGGTCGCCGATCACCAAGGGGCGCCGCGCGCCGACCCGCTCGACGGCCTGCCGCAGCAGCGGTGCGGCGGGCTTGCCGGCCACCTCCGGCTCACGCCCGGAGGCCGTGCGCAGCGCCGCGACCATCGACCCGTTCCCCGGCATGAGGCCGCGCTCGTTCGGCAGCGTCGGGTCGACGTTGCACGCCACCCAGTGGGCGCCGCGGTTCAGGGCGAGACCCGCCTCGGCGAGGATGCGCCAGCCCGTGTCGGGCGAGTGCCCCTGCACCACCGCGACCGGGGCGTCCTCGTCCGACCGCACCGGGGTCAGGCCCACGAGACGGATCTCCTCGGCCAGCGCCTCGGTCCCGACGACCAGCACCGGCTCGCCTGGCGCGCAATGACCGGCGACGACGGCCGCGCCGGCCTGCGCACTGGTGACGACGTCCTCCGGCACGACCGACAGCCCCAGGGACCGCAGCTGGTCGGCGACCTCGTCCGGGCCCCGCGACGCGTTGTTGGTGACGTAGGAGACGGTCGCGGTCCGGCGCACCGCCTCGAGGCTCTCGACCGCGCCCTCGATCGCCTCCGGCCCCCGGTAGACCGTGCCGTCGAGGTCGACGAGCAGCGCGTCGTACCCGGTCACCCCGACGACCCCGCCACGCCGGACGGGCTGTCCTCGGCGACGTCGCCGGCGTCGGTCGCCTCGTCGGCGTCCTGGTCGGCGTCCTCGTCGGTGTCCGCGTCGGTGTCGGTCGCCTCGGCGTCCTGGTCGGTGTCCTCGTCGGCCTCGGGGGCGCCGACGCCGAGCATGATCGCGCGCTCCTCCGCGTCGGTCTCGCCCTCGACGTCGGTGCGGGCCGCGTCGAGGAAGGCCCGGACCGCGTCGTCGGTGCGGCCGGCGGCCTGCAGCGCCTCGGCGTACGCGTAGAACAGCCGCGGCACCCACGGGTCCTCGCGGGTGGCGTCGAGCTCGGGCACCTGCAGGCCGACGACGGCGGCGTCGTCCTCGCCCAGGTCCCGGCGCGCGCCGGACACCACGATGAGCAGCTCGACGGCGTCCTCGGTGGCGAGGTCGGCGGCTTCCGGGCTGCGCGAGAGCTCGATCGCCCGCTCCGGGCGCCCCAGAGCGCGCTCGGCGTCCGCCATCACCGGCAGGTGGCCGTCGCCGCCCATCCGGCGGCTCGCGCGCAGCTCCGAGAGCGCCTCGGCCCACTCCCCCGCGTGGTACGCGGCGAGGCCCGAGGCCTCGCGCACGATGGCGACGCGGCTCGCCCGGTGTCGCGCGAAGCGCGCGTGGGCGAGCGCCGCCTCCGGCTCGTCGTCGACGAGCTCGCCGACGGCCACGAGATGACGGGCCACGAGGTCGGCGAGGTCCTTCGGGAGGCCGCGCAGGTCGCGCCGGGCCTCGGGGTCGAGCAGGTCGGCGGTGACGTCGTCGGGCAACGGCGGGGCGACCGGACGCGGGACGGCGTCCTGGTGCCGCTCGACCGGCCGCTCCTCGCGCGTCTCCCTGCCGTGGGCGCCCTCGTCGCGTGCGCGCGCACGCCGATCGTCGCGGCCGCGCTCGGGACCACGGTCGGGACCCCGGCGCCCGCCGTCGCGGTCGCCGGGCCGCCCACCGCCGGGGCGGCCGTCGCGGGGACGGTCACTTCTGGCGCGGTCGCCCGGAGACCGGTCGGTGCGCGGGCGATCGCCCCCGCTCCGGTCACCCCGTGGTCCGCCGCCCTGGGGCCGGTCACCCTGGGGGCGGTCACCCCGGGGCCGGTCACTCCGGGATCGATCGCCGCGCGACCGGTCGTTCCGCGCGCGGTCGCCCGGCCCACGGTCGTCGCGGGAGCGGTCGTTCCGCGGGCGGTCGCCCCCGCTGCGGTCACCGCGGGGACGGTCGTCGCGGGGACGGTCTCCCCGACGCGCACCGTCGCCGGCCCGGCCGTCACGCGGTCCACCACGATCCGGGCGATCGGACCGGGGACGGTCGTCGCGGCCACGGTCATCCCGCGGCCCGTCGGTCCGGGCGCCGGGCCGGTCGGAGCGATCCGAACGGTGTGCGCCGGCGTCGCGGCGCGGCCGGTCGTCCCCGGCGGCTCCACCGCCAGGGCCGCGGTCGTCCCTGCGGCTCCGGTCATCGGTCCGGCCCCGCCCGGCCGAGGACGGACGGTCGCGGTCCGGGCGTCCACCGCCGCCGCGTCCGCCACGGTCGTCACGGCGGCTCTCGCCGCCGCGCGGTCCTCCGCGGGAGTCCTCACGCCCCCGGGGGTCGCCGCCGGCCGCGCGCCGGTCGGGACCGCCCCGCGGGCGATCTCCGCTGCCGCGGTCGTCACGACGGGGGCGGTCGCCTCCCGCGCGCCCGCCGCCGCCCCGCGCACGGGGGCCGCCTCGCGTCCCCTCGGACGGGCGGTCGTCCCGGGCCGGGCCGGACGACCCGGCGCGGCGGCCACCGTCGCCGGCGCCGTCCGACGGATCCGACGACATGGCGGGCCTCCTGTGGACATGCGAACGGGCAGGGCTCCGGCCGGAGTCCTGCCCGTCGTGGGGTGGTGCTTTTTGCTGGCCCCTGGG
>NZ_JBTWNF010000037.1:0-8673 GCF_054796175.1 Actinomycetospora sp. C-140
CTCGCTCGCCGAGCGCTACATCGGCACCGCGCCGCCGTCGCACGCACCCGCCGTGCGGAGTCCCTCGACGCCGCCGGTGGCGTCGGCCCCGCCGCCGCGTCAGCAGTCGGCGCCCGCCCAGTTCGGGATCCTCGCGCGCCGCTACCTCGCGGTGATCGCCGCGGACCGCCAGTACACGATCTTCATGGCCGTGCTGCCGCTGGTGCTGGCGCTGCTGTCGCACGCACTGCCCGTGGACACCGGGCTGTCGCTCGCCGAGCAGCTGCGCGGCGTCTCCGGCGCGCCGCAGAGCCTGCTCATGGTGTTCATCGTGGGCGCGGCGCTCATGGGGTCGGCGGCGTCGATCCGCGAGCTGGTCAAGGAACGCGAGATCTACCGCCGTGAGCGGGCGATCGGGCTGTCCCGGGCGGCATACCTGCTGTCCAAGGTCGTGGTGCTCGCCGTGATCACCGGCCTGCAGGGCGTCGTCCTCGGCGTCCTCGGGATCCTGGGGCGCCCCGGACCCGACCAGGCCGTCGCCCTCGGCGACCCCCGCCTCGAGATCCTCGTCGCGATCGCCGCGACCACCGTCGCGAGCATGGCCGTCGGGCTCGCCGTGTCGGCCTGGATCGACAACGCCGACCGCGGGATGCCGCTGCTCGTGCTCCTCGCGATGCTGCAGTTCATCCTGTCCAGCGCCCTGCTGCAGATCCAGGACAGCCCCGTCCTCGCGCAGCTGTCGTGGTTCGTGCCGGCCCGCTGGGGCTTCGCGCTGGGCGCGTCGACCATCGGCGTGCGCAGCGGGCCGGGCACGCCGCCGCCCTACACCGACGCCGAACCGCTCTGGGAGCACACCGCCGCCACCTGGTGGTTCGACCTCGGTGCCCTCGCCGGCGTCACCGTCCTGTTCGTCGTCGTCACCGCGCTCCTGCTGCGCCGCCTCGACCCGCGCGCACGGAGACCTCGATGACCGTCACCGCCGGCCGCCACGCGCTCGCCGACGTCACGAGCGACACCGACGCCGGGCGGATGTTCGGGCCCTACCGGCTCGAGGAGTGCCTCGGTCGGGGCGGGACGGGCGAGGTCTTCCGCGCCCACGACACGGGACGCGGACGGACCGTCGCGCTGAAGCGCCTGCACGCGGGGCCGGCGCGGAGCGCGGGGGACGCCGACCGCTTCTACCGTGCCGCGCGCACGGCCGCCCGCCTCTCCTCGCCGCACGTCATCCCGATCCACGACTTCGGAACGATCGACGGGCGGCGCTACCTCGCGATGCGCCTGGTGCCCGGGACCGACCTCGCCACGGAGATCGACCAGGGCGGCCCGCTGCGCCCGGCCCGGGTGGTGTCGATCGTGCGCCAGATCGCGGACGCGCTCGACGCCGCGCACGCCGACGGGCTCGCGCACGGCGACCTCACACCGTCGACCGTGCTCCTCGCCCCGCAGGCCGGACGCGACGTCGTCTACCTCACGGACATCGGGATCGCCTGCGCCGTGCACGACGTCGACCAGGGCGACCAGGGCGACCAGGGCGACGACCGCGCCCCGCGGACGCCCGCCGCGACGACGAGGGCGGGCGCCACCGGCCGCGGGGTCGACCCCACCGGCGACCTGCGCGCGCTCGGCTGCCTGCTCGTCGAGGCGCTCAGCGGCCGCCCCGCGTTCCCCGGGGCGACCACGGCGCCGCGCGGGGCCGTGCCGCCGAGGGTCACCGAGCGGGTGCCGGGGCTGCCGCCCGCGATCGACGCGGTGGTGGCCCGCGCGCTGGCCGACGCGCCGGCCGACCGGTACGCCTCGGCGGGCGAGCTCGCCGAGGCGGCGCACCGCGCGCTCACCGGCGCGTCCACCGCGAGCGCGCCCGCGGGACCGCCCGTGGTGACGCCGCCGCGCGGGGCGCGTTACGTCGTCGTCCTGGACGCCCCGCCCGGCGGGAGCAGCACCGGGACCCGCCAGCCGCTGGTGGCGGCCCCGGCCGCCGCGCCGACCCGGCGCCCGGTCCCGCCACGTCCGATCCCGACGACCGTCCCGCCGCGACCCGCACGGCGACGGGCGCCGTCCCCGGCGTCCTGGTGGGTCGGCGGCGGGCTCGTCGCCGCGATCCTCGCCGTCCTGGGGCTGCTGACGGTCACCGGCGTCGTCGCCGGGGACGACCCCCATCCGGCGCCGACGCCCCCGGTCACCGCCCCGATCACCACCCCGGTCACCGACCCGGGCGGGCTCGCGGCCGCGTTCCCCGACGTCGCCCGGCTCGGCGGGGCCTGCGCGCCGTACGCACCGGGGCCCCAGGAGTACGCCACGTCGACCGGCGCGCGGCCGGTGGCGGTGATCCGCTGTGACCACGGCGCGGTCGTGCCGGGGGCGTACGTCTACTACACGCAGTGGCCGACCACGGCCGACGCCCGGCGCTGGCAGGCCGACCAGGCGAGCGGCGGCCCGAGCCTGGACGGCCTCGCGAGCTGGGACGACGGCACCGGCGCGGTGCAGGGACCGCGACACACCCGGGCGGCGACCGACGGCTCCGTCTACACCACGGCGGCCTACGCCGATCGTCCGTACAGCTTCGACGCGATCGCCCGGTCGCTGGACGATGCGCACCGCCTGCTCCCGTCGATGCACCTCCTGCCGGCGGCCCGGGTGCCGGCCTGAGCGGACCCGTTCGAGGTGGCACGCGGCCCCGACGAGGCGCCGCGACGACCGAGAGATGACCAACCGTGAGGGAACTCTGCGAAAAGTGTGAGAGCTATGGCCTCACACACCGCGATCGCACATACTCTCGGTGACTTTCATCCGGGGGGATGGACCTCTCCCGGAGCAGTGCCCCGACTGCCCGCTCGACCTCCACGCACCCCGATCAGGAGAACGCCCCATGAGCACCGAGGCCCCCGGCCACTCGCCGTCGCCGTCGTCGGGCGAGCCGACGGAGATGTTCGGGCCGTACCGCCTCGAGGAGCGCATCGGGCGGGGCGGGATGGGCGAGGTGTTCCGCGCGTTCGACACCTCCCGCCAGCGCACCGTGGCGGTCAAGCGCCTGCACGGCGGGCTGGCCGACGACGGCGACTACCAGGAGCGCTTCCGCCGCGAGTCGCGCACCGCGGCGCGCCTCTCGTCGCCCCACGTCATCCCGATCCACGACTTCGGCACGATCGACGGGCGCCTCTACATCGACATGCGCCTGGTCTCCGGGGTCGACCTCGCCGAGGAGATCGAGCGGAACGGCCGCCTCGAGCCCCGCCGCGCCGCGGAGATCGTCCGGCAGACCGCGGACGCCCTCGACGCCGCGCACGACGACGGCCTGATCCACCGCGACGTCAAGCCGTCGAACGTCCTGATCACCCAGCACCGCGGGCGCGACTTCGTCTACCTCGTCGACTTCGGCATCGTCCGCGCGATGGGCGGCGACACCAAGAGCTCGCTCACCGGCACCGGCTCGGCGATCGGCACGCTCGCCTACATGGCCCCCGAGCTGTTCGTGGGGCGCGACATGGACCGCCGTGTCGACGTCTACGCGCTGGGCTGCCTGCTCTTCGAGGCGATCGCCGGGCGCCCGCCCTTCGTCTCCGAGGGGCCGGGCCTGATGTACGACCACCTCAACGAGACGCCCCCGCGGCTCTCGGAGGTCGCGCCGGGGTCGCCGCCGGCCCTGGACGAGGTGCTGGCGAAGGCGATGGCGAAGGACCCCGCCGGGCGCTACGCCACCGCCGGCGACTTCGCCGACGCCGCGGTGCGCGCCGTCGGCGGCGAGGTCTCCCCGATGACGACCGGACCGGCCGACGACGCGACGTCCCGGACCCCGGGCGTCGGACCCGCGGCCGCGGGCCTGGCGGCGGCCGGCGCCGCGGCAACCAGCGGCCCGCAGAGCGGCACCCCCACCCACGTCCCCGGTCCCCGCGCACCGTCGGGCCCGCAGGCGCAGCCGTGGACCCCCGCGGCCCCGACGGGACCCTCCGGACCCCCGTCCCCGTTCGGCTCGCCGCAGGGCTCCGGCCCACAGGGCACGCCGACGTGGGGTCAGGGAGCACCCGGCCAGAGCGCGCCGCAGGGGTTCGCCCAGGGCTACCCCGGGACGGCACCCTACGGCCAGGGGTACGGCCCCGCCGGCACGGGACAGTTCCCGCCGCCGGGCGGCAGCGGGCCGCAGCCCGGCTGGTACGGCCAGCCGCCGCAGCCCCCGAAGGGCGGCAAGGGCAAGGTCGTCGCGATCGTCGCCGGCGTCGTGGTGCTGCTGCTCGTCGTCGCCGTCGGCGCGGTCGTGCTGCTCAACCAGGGCAGCTCGCCGACGCCGGCCGCCCCGCCGGTGAACCCCGGCCCCCAGACCTCCCAGCCCCAGGCCTCGACGACGCCGGCCGTCCCCGCCGGGCAGCCCGCGCTCTCGCAGGTCTTCCCGGACGTGGCGACGTCGAACTGCCGCCCGTCCACCTCGGCGGACCAGTTGACCACCAGCACCGGCGTGAACCCCACCGAGGCCTACGTCTGCGACTTCTCCAGCGCGGCCCCCGGCGCACGGGTGATCTTCGCGCGCTGGCCGGACTCGTCGGGCGCCCAGTCCTGGTACAACGACACCGCCGCCCTCGGACCGCGCATCGAGAACTTCGACGTCTGGCAGTCCGGCGGGGTCGAGCAGGGACCGCTCTACACGGCGCAGTCCAACGGCACCGTCTACTCCACCGGCATCTACAACGGCCTGCCCTACAGCTGGGAGATCCGGACGACGACGCTGGACCAGTCGAACACGGTCTTCGAGCGGGTGCAGTTCCGGGCCCGGACGAGCTTCGGCGGCTGACACCCGACCCTCACGGCACCAGGACGGGACGGACCCCGTGACCGAGGGGACCGGCGGGACGCCGGGGAGCGACGGCGACTCGCTCTCCGGCGGGCACTACCGGCTCGGCGCGGCCCTCACGGGTCTCGCCCGCTCGGCCCGCGACACCTGGGGCGACCGGGACGTCGTCGCGGTCGCCCTTCCCCAGGACGGCGGGTCGCCGGACCCCGGTGCCCTGACCCGCGTCGCCCGGGACGTCCGGCGCGGCGGGGAGCGCCCGCACCCCGGTCTCGCGCCGGTGCTCGACGTCGCCGCGGGTGCCGACCGCCGGCTGTGGCTCGTCCACGACGTGCCGGCGGGCGCCCGCGGGCTCGCCGCGCTCGACCCGGCGCCCGCCGACCAGCTGCGGGGGCACGCGCTGGTGCTCGCCGGGGCGCTCCGGGCGGCCCACGCAGCACGGCTGGTGCACGGCCGCATCGGGGCGGACGTCGTGCTGGTCGGGCCGGCGGGGTCGGACGGGTCAGGCGGCTCGGGGATCTGGCTGCTCGGCACGGCGTCGGGGGTGCGCCCGGACGACCGCCCCGGCGCCGAGGACGACGACGCCCGCGCGCTGGCCGCGACCCTCGCCGCGGTGCCGGTCATCGATGCGGGCGACGACACCGGCCACGACGCGGCCGAGCGTCTCCTCTCCGTGCTCACCCGCACCGCGCGGGCCCGCCCGGAGACCGCGGGCGGGCTCGGGACGGCGCTGCTGGAGGACCTGCGCGCGCTCGGGGGGTCGCCCCCGGACGGCGCGACGGTCCCCGCCGAGTCCCCCGTCGAGTCCCCTGTCGAGCCGCCCGGGGAACCGGCCGCGACGGGCGACGGTGAGCCCGCGATCCGGCGCACCGAGGTCATCAGCACCGCGGCGGTCGCGGGCGCCTGGTCACCGACCCGACCCGAGCCCGTCGGCGCGCCGCCCGCGGACGCACGTCCCACGACCCGCGTCGGTGTCCTGGCCGCGCCCCCGGCCGGTGCGGCTCCCGTCGCACCAACGCCCCGCTCCCCGGCCGGCGGCCCACCCGCGGGACCTCCGTCGGCCCCGCCCCGCGCCCCGGTGCCGCCGCACCCACCCCATTCGCCGCGCCCGCCACACCCACCGGCCCCGCCACACCCACCGGGCCCGTCACACCCACCGACCCCGCCACCCGCCCGCTCGCGGCGCGGGTCTGTCGTCGTCGCGGTGGCGGCGGTGCTCGTGCTGCTCGCCGGCGTGGTCGTCGCGGCGCTGTCGTTCCGCGGCGACGACACGGACGCCGCGGCGGGTGGGGGCGACCGGGTCGTCCCCACCGTGATCGGCGACGCCCGCACCGTCGAGCCGTGCGCACTCCTCGACCCCGCCGCGATCAGCGGGACCGCGCGGGTCGTGCCCGATCTCGGGAGCCCGGCCGCGTGCACCGTCCTCGCCGCGGCGCCGGGCGGGGACGTCGTGGTGGTCGCGACGCTCGAGCCGGTCGCCACCGCGGTCGCCGAGGGACAGGAGGAGCGGGTCGGGAGCCTGGTCGTCCGGCGGACCGCCCCACGGGACGGGATCTGCTCCCGCACCGTGGTGACGACCGAGGGCGTGCAGGTCGCCGTCGACGCCGCCCCCGCGTCCGGGTCGTCCGCCGACCCGTGCGCGTCCGCCGACGCCGCGACCGACGCGACGGTCCGGACGCTCCTCGCGGGCGCGCCCCTGCCGCGGCGCGCCACCGCCGACCCGCCGTCGTCCCTGACCACGGTCGACACGTGCGCCGTGCTCGCCCCCGGCGACCTCGGCGCCGTGCCCGGTCTCGACGCCGCCCGCGTCGCCCCGGGCGTCGGCGGCTGGTCGTGCCGCTGGGGCTCCGGACCCGGGGCCGGGGCCGGCGCCGGCACCGTCGTCGACGTCGGCGTCGAGCGACGCCGCACCTTCGCCGCGACGGCGGACGTCGCCGGGCGCCCCGCGACGGTCACCGACCGCCGCGACTCGTGCGACGTGGCGGTCGCCCAGCGCACGTACACGGCGGTCGACGGCTCGCCGCGGGTCGAGCTGCTGGAGGTCTCCGTCCACGGGCCGCCCGAGGACCGCTGCGCGGCGGCGACCGGCCTCGCCACGGCGGCGGTGCCCCGGCTCCCGGCGCCGTGACGTCCGGAGTGCGCCGAGGGGGTGCGCTCGCGATCGAGATGGCCGAGACTGCCGCGGGACCCGACCGAGGAGGCCGACATGACGAGCACCGCGCCGATGCCGTGGCGCGCGGGGTCGGGACGATGACGGCCTCGACCGCCACCGCGGACACGGCGGACACCGCGACCGGCGCCGCCCCGTCGAGAGGTCCGTGGATCGCGAGCGTCGCCCTCGCCGTCGCCATCGTCGTCGCGGCGGGTCTCGCGGTCGTGACGCTCGTCCGTGAGCCCGCGGGCTCGGTCGCCGCGCCGTCCACGACCCAGGACGAGCCGGTCGCGGCGCCCCTCCCGCAGGCCCCGCCCCTCCAGGGCACCGGCAACCCGGCGCCGCCCCAGGTCCCGGCCGGTCAGCCCGCCGTCACCGACACGACCGGTCGCGCGCTGCCCGCGGCGGTCGCCACCGGCGTCGGCGGCCTCTACACCGCGCTCGGCACCGGCGACCTGCCCGGCGTGCAGTCGCGCTACCGGCCCGCCGCCGCGTTCGACGCCGCGCCGTGGTCCCAGGTGGCGCCGCTGCTCACCACCGCCCCCAACCGCGAGCAGCTCCTCGCGGCCCTGCGCGAGCCACCCCAGCGCCGCTCCGGCATCTACCGCTACGCCGCGAACGGGGCCGTGGTCGGCGTCGACGCCCAGGGCCGGATGGCCTTCATGCTCCTGCCCTGATGGGAGCCCCGGACCACCTCGCCCGCCCCGGTACGCCCGCCACCGGGCCCCTCGAGGTGCGCGCGGGCGGCCAGCGGCGCACCGTGCCGCCGGGCGGCACGCTCGGCATCGGCCGCGACGAGGCGTCCGACCTTCAGGTCCTCGGTCCGCGCGTCTCCCGCGAGCACCTGCGGATCCGGGCCACCCCCGAGGGCTGGCAGCTGGTGGATCGCAGCCGCAACGGGTCGTTCGCCTCGGGGCGCCCGTTCCGCGAGATGATCCTGACCGGTCCGGTCGCCGTCCGCCTCGGCGATCCCGCGGCCGGTCCCGAGGTGCACCTCGCCGTCCTGACGCCCCCGCCGGCGACCCCCGACCCGCCGGCCGGCCCGCACGGCACGGCCGTCGTCCCGGCCGCCGCCCGGTCGTCGGCGCAGGGCCGGCTCTCCGCGGTGCACCAGCTCGCGACCACGCCGGCGCCCGGCCGCGGCACGTCGCCGCGGGTGCGGATCGGCCGCGCGGACGACAACGACGTCGTGGTCGCCGACCTGCTGGTCTCCCGGCACCACGCCGAGCTCGTCCGCCGTCCGGACGGCGGGTGGGACATCGTCGACCTCGGCAGCCCCAACGGCACCTTCGTCGACGGGGCCCGGGTCCGGCGGGCGCCGGTGGCGCCGACGTCGGTGGTCGGGATCGGGCACGCGCTGTTCCACCTCGAGGGCGGCCCGGACGGGTCGGGCCGCCTCGTCGAGCACGTCGACACCGGCGACATCGGGTTCCGCGCCGACGGGCTCGTCGTGCGCGAGGGCGACAAGACGCTGCTCTCCGGCGTCGGGTTCTCCCTCGCCCAGCGCAGCCTCCTGGCCGTCGTCGGCCCGTCGGGCGCGGGGAAGTCGACGCTGCTGCGCGCGCTGACCGGCTTCCGCCCCGCCGACGAGGGCGTCGTCGAGTACGCGGGACGCGACCTCTACGCCGACTACGACGAGCTGCGCCAGCGCATCGGCCTCGTCCCCCAGGACGACATCCTCCATCCCCAGCTCACCGTGCGCCGGGCCCTGGCGTACGCCGCACGGCTCCGCTTCCCCACCGACGTGTCGGCCGCCGACCGCGAC
>NZ_JBTWNF010000038.1:0-3889 GCF_054796175.1 Actinomycetospora sp. C-140
CCCGACGTGGGGCGGTGGGTGGATCCCCTCAGGACGCGCGGGTTGGCGACGCCGATCGTCGCCCGCTGGGACGCCGCGAGGACGGCGCCCGGAGGCTCCTCGCGCGCGGCGAAGGGGTAGTCGGTGCCCAGCACGACGTGGTCGGCGCCGAAGCGCTCGATCGCCAGCGCGAGGCTCGCGGGGTCGTAGGTCAGCGAGTCGCACCAGAGGTCGCGGGCGCGGTCGAGGGCGGTGGCGGGGGCGCCGGCGAGCGTCTGGCCGTGGGCGACCCGCGGCAGGATCGACGGCAGCGCACCGCCGCCGTGGGCGAGGCAGAGCCGCACGCCCGGGCGCTCGGCGAGCGTGCCGGCGGTGAGCAGTGACGCCGCGGCGGTCGCGGTCTCGCACGGCATGCCGACCCCGAACGCGAGTCCGGCGCGGGCGAGGCGCGGGTCGAGCACCTCGTCGACGGGGTGGACGAACACCACGGCGCCGAGCTCGTCGGCCGCGTCGAAGAACGGCGCGAGCGCCGGATCGGCGAGCTCGAGGGCCCCCACCCGCCCCCCGATCTCGACGCCCGCGAACCCCAGCTCGAGCACGCAGCGGCGCAGCTCGCCGACCGCGGCGTCGACGTCCTGCAGCGGGACGGCCCCGAGCGCCAGGAAGCGGTCCGGAGCCGCGGCGACCAGCGCGGCGAAGAACGCGTTCTGGGCGCGGGCCTGCTCGAGCGCGCCCGCCGCCGGTGCGGTGTGGTCGAGCGTGACGGGGACCGGCGAGACGACCTGGACCGCGACGCCCTCGGCGTCCATGTCCCGCAACCGGGCGGTCGGCGACCAGCAGCGCGCGTCGATCGTCCGGTACCGCCGGTCGCCCACGTGGATGGCGGCGGTGTGCTCGTCCTCGCGCCGCACCCACGCCCAGTCGTGCCCCTCGCGCGCCGCGGGCGGCGCGAGATCGGGCGCGATCGCGTGGGTGTGGACGTCGACGAGACCGGTGTCGGTGTCCATCCCGCCCTCCTCACCTCGCTGCGGCACTAACCTGGGGATCATGGCACTGACGCCGGACCTGGTCGGCACGCGCAGCGACGCGGCGGAGTTCGCGTGGACGGCGGACGACGTGATGCTCTACGCCCTCGCGGTCGGGGCCGGGCAGGGCGATCCGCTCGAGGATCTGGCGTTCACGACGGAGAACACCGAGGGCGCGCCGCTGCAGGTGCTGCCGACGTTCGCGAACATCGTCACCCGCGCGGCCACGGTCGACCTCGGCGACGTGGACCGCACCCGCCTCGTGCACGCCGAGCAGGCGTTCCGCCTGCACGCCCCGCTGCCCGTGGCCGGCCGCGCACGGGTCACGGCCACGGTCACCGCGGTGGAGGACAAGGGCCGCGGGGCGATCGTGCGCACGGAGGCGGAGGCGGTGGACGCCGCGTCGGGGGCGCCGCTGGTGACCTCGGTGCAGTCGGTGTTCCTCGGCGGCGAGGGCGGCTTCGGCGGTCCGCGCGGCGAGAGCGTCCCGTCGGCGATCCCCGACCGCGCGCCCGACCACGTCGTCACCGTCGCCACCCGGCCCGAGCAGGCGCTCCTCTACCGTCTGACCGGCGACCGCAACCCGCTGCACACCGACCCGGCCTTCGCGGCCCGGGGCGGCTTCACCCGCCCGATCCTGCACGGCATGTGCACCTACGGGCTCGCCGCGCGGGCGGTGATGCGCACGGTCGCCGGCAACGACCCGGATCGGGTCGCGGGCATGACCGCCCGCTTCACCCGGCCCGTGCTGCCGGGCGACGAGCTCACGGTCGCGATCTGGTCCGACGGCGACGCGGCGCATTTCCGCACCACCTGCGGGGACGACGTCGTCCTCGACCGGGGCCGCCTGGACCTCACCGGGGGTCAGTAGCTCCGCGGGAGCCCGAGGACGTGCGAGCCCAGGTAGTTCAGCACCATCTCCTGGCTCAACGGAGCGATCTTGAGCAGACGGGCCTCGCGGAACCAGCGCGCGACGTCGTACTCCTCGGAGTAGCCCATGCCGCCGTGGGTCTGCAGCGCGCGGTCGGCGGCCGCGAAGCCCGCCTCGGCGCACAGGTACTTGGCGGTGTTGGCCTCCCGCCCGCAGGGCTCGCCGCGGTCGTAGAGCCAGGTGGCCTTGCGCAGCACGAGCTCGGCGGCGTCGAGGTGGGCCAGGGAATCGGCGAGGGGGAACTGCAGCCCCTGGTTCTGGCCGATCGGGCGGCCGAACACCTCGCGGTCGTTGCCGTAGCGCGCGGCGCGCTCCAGGGCGACGCGCCCGATCCCGAGGGCCTCGGCGGCGATCAGCATCCGCTCCGGGTTGAGCCCGTCGAGGATGTAGGTGAAGCCCTGGCCCTCCTCGCCGACCCGGTCCGCGACCGGCACCACCAGATCGTCGATGAACAGCTCGTTGGAGGAGACGGCGTTGCGGCCCATCTTCGGGATCGGGCGGATGTCGACGCGCGCGCGGTCGAGGTCGGTGAGGAAGAGCGTCATGCCGTCGGTCTTCTTCGCGACCTCGTCGAGCTTCTGCGTCCGGGTCAGCAGCAGGATCTTCTCGGACTCCTGGGCCTTGGAGATCCAGACCTTGCGGCCGCTGACGCGGTAGTGGTTGCCCTCGCGCCGGGCGAACGTGGTGATCCGCGTGGTGTCGAGCCCGGCCTCGGGCTCGGTCACGCCGAAGCAGACGTGCAGGCTGCCGTCGACGATGCGCGGGATCGTGCGCGCCTTGAGCTCGTCGGAGCCGTGCTTGACGACCGGCTGCATCCCGAAGATCGACAGGTGGATCGCGCTGGCGGCGTTCATCCCGCCGCCCGAGCGCGCGACCTCCTCGAGGAGCAGGCAGGCCTCGGTGATCCCGAACCCGTGACCGCCGTACTCCTCGGGGCTCGTGATCCCGAGCCAGCCGCCGGTCGCGAGGGCGTCGTAGAACTCGGTCGGGAAGGCGTGGTCGCGGTCCTTGGTGCGCCAGTACTCGTCGTCGAACCTCCCGGCGAGCTCGGCGACCGCCGTGCGGATCGTCTCCTGGTCCTCGGTGAGCGCGAAGTCCACCGTGCCACCTCCTCGCCGCGGCCGGTCCGTGCCGCGTCCCGATGCTAGGTTCGGTCAGACCGTTGGACCACCGCAGCGACGGAGCGAGGCCGATGACCTCTCCCGAGGCCCGCTCGATCCGGCTGTCGCCGCTGCGGGTACCGAAGGCCTCCGACGTGCTCGCCGACGAGCTGCGCGAGCGCGTCCTGTCCGGCGAGTACCCCGAGGGCACGCCGCTCCCGCCCGAGCGCGAGCTCGTGGTGCAGACCGGGATGGGCCGCTCGACGGTGCGCGAGGCCCTGCGCATCCTCGAGGTCCAGGGGCTGATCGGGATCCGGACCGGACGGGCAGGCGGCGCCTTCGTGCGGCATCCCGGCGAGGAGACGGTCGCCGACTCCCTCGAGCTGCTCATCCGCGGCCGCGGGCTGCAGCTCGCCTCCGTCCACGAGACCCGCGAGGCGGTCGAGCCGGCGTGCGCGCGGCTCGCCGCCCGGCGCCGCACACCCGACGACCTGCGTGCGCTGGAGACCGCGAACGAGACGATCGCGGGCGGCGGGAGCCTCGAGGAGTTCCTGGCGGCCAACGTCGACTGGCACGTCGCCGTGGCCACGGCGAGCCACAACGAGATCCTGACCGGTATCCTGATGGCGCTCTCGCGGGCCATCTACGCCACCACCGACGACGAGGGCGTCGTCGACGAGGACGTCCGGCTGATCACGGTGCGCGCCCACCGCTCGGTGACGCGGGCGATCAGGGCCGGGGACCCCGACGCGGCCGCCCGCCGGATGGTCCGGCACGTGCACGCCTCGGCGGAGGCGTCGCTCGCGGCCGGCGACCGTGCGTCCGCGACGCTCCCCGGAGAGGCCGGACGCCGC
>NZ_JBTWNF010000039.1:0-3803 GCF_054796175.1 Actinomycetospora sp. C-140
GTGTGGTTGTCCTTTGAGAACTCAACAGTGTGCCGATGTTTGGTGTGTTTGTCCTCGTCGGCGTCGCATGCCTGTGGGTGTGTGGTGTCGTGGGGTTTCTTTGAGTCGCCTGGTCCTTGTTTGCCAGTGGGGATCGGGTGTTTTTGCTGGGACTGTTTGTTCCAATGTTTTTTGTTGGAGAGTTTGATCCTGGCTCAGGACGAACGCTGGCGGCGTGCTTAACACATGCAAGTCGAGCGGTAAGGCCCTTCGGGGTACACGAGCGGCGAACGGGTGAGTAACACGTGGGTGACCTGCCCTCCACTTCGGGATAAGCCCGGGAAACTGGGTCTAATACCGGATAGGACGCCTCGGTGCATGCCGGGGTGTGGAAAGTTTTTCGGTGGGGGATGGGCCCGCGGTCTATCAGCTTGTTGGTGGGGTGATGGCCTACCAAGGCGACGACGGATAGCCGGCCTGAGAGGGTGATCGGCCACACTGGGACTGAGACACGGCCCAGACTCCTACGGGAGGCAGCAGTGGGGAATCTTGCGCAATGGGCGGAAGCCTGACGCAGCAACGCCGCGTGGGGGATGACGGCCTTCGGGTTGTAAACCTCTTTCGCGATCGACGAAGGTCATGCTTGTGGCATGGCTGACGGTAGGTCGAGAAGAAGCACCGGCCAACTACGTGCCAGCAGCCGCGGTAATACGTAGGGTGCGAGCGTTGTCCGGAATTATTGGGCGTAAAGAGCTCGTAGGCGGTGTGTCGCGTCGGCCGTGAAAACCTGGGGCTTAACTCTGGGCGTGCGGTCGATACGGGCATCACTAGAGTTCGGCAGGGGAGACTGGAATTCCTGGTGTAGCGGTGAAATGCGCAGATATCAGGAGGAACACCGGTGGCGAAGGCGGGTCTCTGGGCCGATACTGACGCTGAGGAGCGAAAGCATGGGTAGCGAACAGGATTAGATACCCTGGTAGTCCATGCCGTAAACGTTGGGCGCTAGGTGTGGGGTCCATTCCACGGGTTCCGTGCCGCAGCTAACGCATTAAGCGCCCCGCCTGGGGAGTACGGCCGCAAGGCTAAAACTCAAAGGAATTGACGGGGGCCCGCACAAGCGGCGGAGCATGTGGATTAATTCGATGCAACGCGAAGAACCTTACCTGGGTTTGACATGCACCAGACGCGTCCAGAGATGGGCGTTCCCTTGTGGTTGGTGTGCAGGTGGTGCATGGCTGTCGTCAGCTCGTGTCGTGAGATGTTGGGTTAAGTCCCGCAACGAGCGCAACCCTTGTCCTATGTTGCCAGCGGGTGATGCCGGGGACTCATGGGAGACTGCCGGGGTCAACTCGGAGGAAGGTGGGGATGACGTCAAGTCATCATGCCCCTTATGTCCAGGGCTTCACACATGCTACAATGGCCGGTACAGAGGGCTGCGAAGCCGTGAGGTGGAGCGAATCTCGTAAAGCCGGTCTCAGTTCGGATCGGGGTCTGCAACTCGACCCCGTGAAGTCGGAGTCGCTAGTAATCGCAGATCAGCAACGCTGCGGTGAATACGTTCCCGGGCCTTGTACACACCGCCCGTCACGTCACGAAAGTCGGTAACACCCGAAGCCCGTGGCCCAACCCGTAAGGGGGGGAGCGGTCGAAGGTGGGACTGGCGATTGGGACGAAGTCGTAACAAGGTAGCCGTACCGGAAGGTGCGGCTGGATCACCTCCTTTCTAAGGAGCTTCACCGAACACCGTCTTCCGGGGTTGTTCGCAGGCGAGTGTCCTGTGCGTCCCCGGCTGGTGGTGGAGGGCCCCGAGTACCTGATCCGGATTTCTGGTCCGGGTCGTGGGAGCGGGGTTGCTCGAGAAAAGTGGAAACACCGAACGTGTCCAGCGTTGCGCTGGGCCGGCACACTGTTGGGTCCTGAGAGGACGACCGTTTCTGCTCCTGCGGGGGTAGGGGTTGTTTTCTTTGGGACGGTCGGGGCCGGCTTCACCGTGTGGTGGGGTGCGGCCTCGGTTCGTGTGGTCGTTGAGAATTGTACAGTGGACGCGAGCATCTTTTGTTTCTGTGCACATTTGTGTCGTGATTTCTTGATGTGTGTGTTGGTCAAGTTGTCAAGGGCGCACGGTGGATGCCTGGGCATCAGGAGCCGATGAAGGACGTGGGAGGCCGCGATAGTCCTCGGGGAGCTGTCAACCGAGCGTTGATCCGAGGGTGTCCGAATGGGGTAACCCGGCACCCGTCATGGGGTGTCACCGCCGTCTGAATGTATAGGACGGTGGGAGGGAACGCGGGGAAGTGAAACATCTCAGTACCCGCAGGAGAAGAAAACAAGAGTGATTCCGTGAGTAGTGGCGAGCGAAAGCGGAAGAGGCTAAACCCCGCCAGTGTGAGAGCCGGCAGGTGTTGCTGGTGGGGTGTTGTGGGGCGTCACGGACCGTCACTGCCGTGATGGTGCGGGTGTTCGTGGTGTTAGTCGAAGGCGTTGGGACGCGTCGGCGTAGAGGGTGAGACCCCCGTAGACGAAAACACCACGATCGCTTGTTGTGGCGTGCCCGAGTAGCAGCGAGCCCGTGAAATTCGCTGTGAATCTGCCGGGACCACCCGGTAAGCCTAAATACTCCCTGATGACCGATAGCGGACGAGTACCGTGAGGGAAAGGTGAAAAGTACCCCGGGAGGGGAGTGAAACAGTACCTGAAACCGTGTGCCTACAAGCCGTCAGAGCAAGCTTGGTTCTTGTGATGGCGTGCCTTTTGAAGAATGAGCCTGCGAGTTAGCGGTACGTGGCGAGGTTAACCCGTCGAGGGGTAGCCGTAGCGAAAGCGAGTCCGAACAGGGCGTGGTAGTCGCGTGCTCTAGACCCGAAGCGGGGTGATCTACCCATGGCCAGGGTGAAGCGCCGGTAAGACGGCGTGGAGGCCCGAACCCACCAGGGTTGAAAACCTGGGGGATGAGCTGTGGGTAGGGGTGAAAGGCCAATCAAACTCCGTGATAGCTGGTTCTCCCCGAAATGCATTTAGGTGCAGCGTCGCGTGGTACTCACCGGAGGTAGAGCACTGGTTGGCCTAGGGGGCCTACAAGCTTACTGAAGTCAGCCAAACTCCGAATGCCGGTGAGCGTGAGCGCGGCAGTGAGACGGCGGGCGATAAGGTTCGTCGTCGAGAGGGAAACAGCCCAGATCGCCGGCTAAGGCCCCTAAGCGTGCGCTAAGTGGGAAAGGATGTGGGATCGCCCAGACAACCAGGAGGTTGGCTTAGAAGCAGCCACCCTTGAAAGAGTGCGTAATAGCTCACTGGTCAAGTGGTCCTGCGCCGACAATGTAGCGGGGCTCAAGCGCACCGCCGAAGCCGCGGCAACACCACGTGAACACTGTCTTCAACTTCGGTTGTTGGCTGGTGGTGGTGTTGGGTAGGGGAGCGTCATGCGGGCGGTGAAGCGGCGGAGTGATCCAGCCGTGGAGCCCGTGTGAGTGAGAATGCAGGCATGAGTAGCGATAGCAGAGTGAGAAACTCTGCCGCCGGATGACCAAGGGTTCCTGGGCCAGGTTTTTCCGCCCAGGGTGAGCCGGGACCTAAGGCGAGGCCGACAGGCGTAGTCGATGGACAACGGGTTGATATTCCCGTGCTCGTGTAGGCGCGTCCCTGGCGAATCCAGGTGTGCTAACCGCCCGAACCTCGGGTGTCTCCTTCGGGAGCATCTCGGGGGGAGCGCGGGACCCCGCCTGGTAGTAGCCAAGCGATGGGGTGACGCAGGAGGGCAGCTCCGCCAGCTAGTGGTAGTGCTGGTGCAAGCGTGTAGGCCGGTGTACAGGCAAATCCGTACACCA